>JASHVW010000267.1 GCA_030044395.1 Verrucomicrobiia bacterium | reverse complement strand
CCTTTGGTACTGATGGGTCCTTTGGTGACCTGCACAATGATGTCGCTGCCGGGCGGATAGAGGCGGGGGATGTCCTTCTGGGTGATTTTCGGCCGGTCGCGACGGCGGCCTTCCCGTTCGACGATTTCCACACCGCTGTCGAATTGGTTGGGCACAATGTCCCAGTAATGCAGAAAAGCATTTTTCTCGAAGCCGATGTCCACGAAGGCGGCTTTGAGGCCATCCTCGAGGTTTCGCACGCGCCCTTTGAAAATGCTGCCGACGAGGCGCTCCTCGCTGGTGCGTTCGATGTTGAATTCTTCGAGTTTGCCGTCTTCGGTGACGGCGACGCGCGTTTCGAGCGTTTCGGCGTTAATGATGACTTCCTTGTGGATTTTCTTTTCCGGGCGGATGAGCCGCTGGACCTTTTTTACGAGGGTGGTGGCGACGTTCTTGATGGAATCCAGGATACCCCGGGACTGCTCCTTAATGGCAACGGGTTGGAATTCCTTTTCCTCGTGGACTTGCGGAGGCGTCTCGACATGCGGCTCGCGGAATTCTTTTTTTTCCGGGATGTTAGCGGGCGTTTCCGGCGCCGGGACTTCCTCCGGCGGCAGACCGGCGGCGAGGTTTTCCGCGCGCTCAATTTCCTGTGTGTGGCGTTTTTCAAAAACGCGCTCGGCGCCGCCCTGTTCGCTCACGACTTCGGCACGCGCCTGGGTAGCCTCGCGGTCCTGCTTTTGCGACAAATGCCCCAGGCCGCCCTTGGGGCGGAAGTGCATTCCGCGACGCCGCCGCGAGAATTTGTTTTCATTCATACTCAGTATCCTTTCCGATGGATGTATACGTTTTGCATCAAACCGAGCGCGATCAGCGAGCACATGACCGAGGATCCGCCGTAAGAAAGCAGCGGCAGTGGGATGCCCGTCACCGGGACGATGCGAATGTTCATGCCGATATTGATGAACACGTGGCTGAACAGCAGCGTGACTACGCCAGCAGCCATGAGTTTACCCAGGCGATCGCGCGCCTGGCCGGCGATTCTCAATCCGGTAAAGAAAACCACCGCATACAGCGTCAGCACCAAAAAGCTGCCGACGAATCCTTCCTCCTCGGCAATAACGGAGAAAATGAAATCATTGTGCGCCGCGCCGGCCGGCAGGAAACCCAGGACAGTCTGGCTGCCCTGTCCCCAGCCCTTGCCCAGCAAGCCGCCGGAACCGACGGCGATGATGGCCTGCGTCACCTGGTAGGAGCGCGCAAATTGCAGGCGGCGAGCCTCGGCTCTTTGCTCGGGCGTCGCGTTGGCATCCGCAAAACTGGCGCCGAAATAAACCAGCAAACGCTGCCGTTGATAATCCTGCATGGGTAGTTGCAAGGCGCGCGGCGCAAACAAAATGTCGGCCAGCGCCAGCACAGCGGCAATTCCCACGCCTGCGCCGAGCTTGAGCAAATAGCGCTTGGGTGTGCCCGCCACGAACATCATAACCACGCCGGTGGGCACTAATACGAGGGCCGAGCCCAAATCCGGTTCCTTCAAAATCAGGAAAAACGGCAGCAGAATCAACCCGATAGCTTTCCAAAAAACCGCCCGCTGCTTCAATTCTTCCGCCGGACGGCTGAGAAAATTAGCCATGGCGATGATGAACGCCAGTTTTGCAAATTCGCTGGGCTGAAACTGAAAGAGCGGAAGGTCGATCCACCGGCGGGCACCCCAGCCGTTGGTCGAACCGATTTTCGGAATCAAAACCACCACGAGGCAGAGAATGGTTCCCCAATAAATCACCAATGACCAGCGGGCCAGCCTATGATAATCCAAAATGCAAACCGCCGCTCCAGCGCCGATGCCCATGACATACCAGACAACCTGGCGGATCCACATTTGGTCATACCACGGAAGCCAGGCGGACTGGTTTTTCGTTGCGCTGTAAACGAAAGCCGCCCCGAGAAACATAAGGCCAGCCAGAGCGCACAATTGCAGCCGGTCCAGCCGGTTTCCGCGTTCGTTGAGGGATGGATCAACCATTTTTGCTCAATTTTGCCATTGCCACCGTGGGCGGCAGGGTGCGGAAACTTTCTCTTTTCAAAATTTCCGCGTAAATGTCATGAGCGATCGGCGCGCAGACGGAGCCGCCGCTGCCCCCGCTTTGCGACTGCACCATCACCACGACGGCATATTTTGGATTTTCATAGGGAGCAAACGAGGCGAACCAATAATTGTGGCCGATGATTTCATTGCGCTCGTTTTCGACCTGAGCCGTGCCGGTCTTGCCGCAAACGCGCAAGTTTAAAATGGAACCAGGCTGGTGAAAGGCAGGATAGCCGGAGCCTTGCGGGTCTTCGGTTTCCGACAACATCGCCTCCCGCAATATTCTCAGACTGCGCTGGCTTACGCCGATTTCATCCCGGACAATGCCGGAGGGAAAATTCGTTGCAGTTTCGCCAGCAGCCGGATCTTGCGGATCAATCCGATCCACCAGCCGCGGTCTCAGGATTTTACCGCCGTTGGCAATGGCCGAATAAGCCACGGCCATCTGAATGGGTGTCACGGCCATTTGTCCCTGACCAAAGCAAATGTTCGCCGAATCGCCATCACGCCAGTCCCGGCCTTCCACCTGACGCAAGCTCGGGAAGATTCCTCCTGTTTCCTGTTCGGTTGGCAGGCCGGTCTTCTCACCGAAATGGAATTTCTCGGCGAGCTTGACGATATTAGTGATGCCGGTCCGCAGGCCGTTGAAGATGAAATACGAATTGGATGATTGCTCGATGGCGCGGCGGAAATTGTATTCGCCGGGCGGCACCGTGTCGCCGATTCTTCGGCGGCCGACATAGATGCAGCCATGCCATGGCTGCTCGGGATCCGGCTGCACTTCATAGTATTCATTTGGATTCAATCCCCTCTCCAGCGCGGCCAATCCGACGACGGGCTTAAAAATTGAACCGGGCGCAAAACTTCCGAACGTGGCGCGGTTGATCTGCGGCTGTAACGTCGGGTCGGCCAGGTATTCGGGGCTGTTCGCGGAAAAAACGGGATTGATGGGCGGCGACGACACCATCGCCAGCACGTCGCCGGTGCGAACGTTCATAACGACGATGGCTGCGCGCGCGTCGGCGCCCTGATGATTGGTCAGCGCCGCCTCCGCCGCCTGCTGAATGTCCAGGTCAATCGTCAGGACGACGTTTTCGCCCGGCTCCGCCGGCTCCAACATGTTGACTGATTGGCGGTAGCCGTAATTGTTGACGAGCACCGCTTCAACTCCGGCGTGACCATGGAGTTCAACGTCAAAACCTCCTTCAATTCCGACCCGGCCGCGATAATCCGGCAGGCGATACGAAAAATAGGCGTCTTCTCCCTCGAGCGAGCTGTCATCTTCGGTCACGTATCCAAGCAAATGTCCGGCGGTATCACCGTAGGGATAAAAACGGGCCGGTTGCACGTCCAGATTCGCAGCGCCGCCGGAAAAATGCTCTTCGAAGCGGGCAATTTGTGTTTCATCGAGGTCCTGCAAAATCGGATAGGGCACGTAAAGGCGCGATTCATAGGCGCGTTGGAATGTTTTGAAATCGAGCGTAAGCGGTTGCCCCAATTTTTCCGCGATATCGGCTACGACGGCATCGGCGACATCATAACGGGCCTGCCACGTGAGCGCATCAACCTGGACTTGGCTCAGTGGCACGTGCCGCATGGCCGCGGATTGGGAACGGGACCAAAAATTCCAGGGCTGTGTATGAGCGACCCATTTGACGGGACGCAAGCGGTCATATTCCTTTTGGAACTGACCGCTCAAATCACTCAGATAAAGGCTCAAATTAAAGCGCGCCCGGTTTTCGGCCAGCACGCGGCCGTCGCAGTCCAGAATTTTGCCACGCGCGGCGGGCACACGCACGGTGCGAATGGACTGGGTTTCCGAATGCGATTGGTATTTGCGCCCGGAAACGACCTGTACCCACCACAAGCCGGCGAGCAACAGCATCAGCCCGACGGCAATCGTCGCTGCGACCAACCGCAACTGCGGGTCGTTCTTTTTCAGTTCATCTACAATCAGCATGACTATTTCAATTTTTTATCGCGCAAGATTTCGCGATCGGGGCGAAAACTCGTTTCCATCATCGGTTGGTAACCGAGCGCGTGATTGCACCAATCAAAGAGTGAAAAGAGAACGGGCGTGGCAAGCGCGCCTCCGGCGGCCATTACCAGCCACTGCCAAAGCGAACCCCAGCCAATCAGCGGTTCATAGCCGCCGCTCAACAAAAGCAAGAGGGTGATCGCGGGCACGGCGGCACTGGCAGCGGCGCCAAGAATCGTCTGTGCAAACGACAATTCCCGCAACAGCAGGTCGCGTTTCCACCAGATGGGAAAACCGACCGCATACAGGGGCAAAATGGAAATGCCGAGGGGATTGGCCGAAAGCGAATCGAACCATAGTCCGCCCAGGACGGCCAGCAGCGATACCGTGATGATGTCAGCCTTCAGCGCGGCGTAAATCATCAGCGCAGGCAGAAGATCGATCTGAGCACCGAACAAACAGTGCGGCAAAGAAAAAGCGGCCTCGCCGAAAACCGCGAGGAACGCGGCGACCAAAATCAAAATGGGACTGAAAAAATTCATGGCAAAAGCACCCACACGTGATCAAGCGCGCCGAGGTTGGCGGACAATTTAACGCGCGCCGAGGTATAAAGTCCGAAATCCTCCTGTTGCGAATCCACCACCTGGCCGATGGGAATTCCCTCCGGGAAAACCCCGCCCAACCCGCTGCTGACGACCTGTTCACCGGCTTTCAAGTTGGCGCCGCCGGAAAGATAGGTCAGTTCCGCCAACGAATTGTCGAGCGGGCCGCTCGCGCTCAAGATGCCGACATCACGGGCGGAGTCTTCCACGAGCGCCGAGACGCGGCAGTCGGGATCCCCAAGCAAGACCACCTGGGAGCGGACCAGGCCGGCGACCGAGACGCGCCCCACCAGTCCGTCGGAGGTGAGGACGGGGCAATTTTCATGGATGCCGTCGCGCGTGCCCAAGTCAATTTGAACGGTGTGCCACCAATTCGCCGGGTCGCGCAGGACAACATTGGCCAATTTCAATCTCCACGGCTGCTGCCGCTGCCAGCCAAGCTGCGCGCGCAGTTGGTTGTTTTGCTCCAGGACGGCGTTGCCTTGCTCCTGGCGGACGATCAATTCCTGGTTTTGCCGTCGGAGACTGTCAATTTCCCGGAGCAGCTCGCTGCGCGGCGTCAAGGCATCAATCACTTTGCCGGGAAGCTGGTGGAGGCTGCCAGTCAGCCCAAAGAGAGGCAGAAAGAGGACACCCAAGGCGTTTTTGAATCGCAAGGCGTCATGCGCCGGCAGGTTTAAAACCAGCACTGCTGCCAGTATCACCGAGCCTAGCGCGACGTAATGTTTTTTTCTGAACATCCTGCTTTGCGGCGATGAGCCGCCCGCAGGTGAAGCCCGTGAAGAATCAATACTTGGTCGTGGCGGCGACGCGTTTGAGGAACTCAATTTCCTGCAAAACGCGGCCGGTGCCTTCAGCGACGGCGCTCATGGGATCGTCCGCCAGGTGGACTGGCAGGCTGGTTTCCTCGGCGACAAGCCGATCAATGCCGCGCAACAACGAACCGCCGCCGGCCATCACCAGGCCGCGGTCCACAAGGTCGGCGGCGAGTTCAGGCGGGCAACGTTCAAGAGTCAGGCGGATGGATTCCAAAATGCTCGAGAGCGGTTCCTGCAAGGCTTCGCGGATTTCCTCGGAACGGATGGTCAATGTTTTGGGGAGGCCGGTGCTTAAATCACGACCTTTGACATCCATGGTTAATTCCTGTTCCAGGGGAAAAGCGGAGCCGATGCGGATTTTGATTTCTTCTGCGGTGCGTTCACCTATCATCATGTTGTAGGCCCGTTTCATGTGCGCCACGATCGTTTCGTCGAACTCGTCTCCGCCCACCCTCAGGCTGCGGCTGAAGACGATGCCGGCGAGCGAGATGATTGCGATTTCGCAGGTCCCGCCACCGATATCCACGATCATGTTGCCCGCCGGTTCGTGGACCGGCAGTCCGACGCCAATTGCCGAAGCCATCGGCTGGTCAATTAGAATGACGTCGCGCGCTCCCGCGTGCATGGCGGAATCTTTGACCGCCCGTTTCTCTACTTCCGTGATTCCCGAAGGAATGGCCACGACGACGCGCGGCGCAATCAATTTGCGGTGATGAACCTTCTGGATGAAATGCCTCAGCATTGCCTCGGTGATTTCGAAGTCGGCGATCACGCCGTCCTTCATCGGCCGGATGGCCACGATATTGCCGGGCGTGCGGCCCAGCATACGTTTGGCTTCCTCGCCGACGGCGAGCACATTAGTCGTGCCCGCCTGGATGGCCACCACAGAAGGTTCGCGCAGAACGATTCCACGGTCTCGCACATAGACGAGGGAATTAGCGGTCCCGAGATCTATGCCAATATCGTTGGAGAACAGGCTTTTTAGTTGCGCAAACATGAATTTGCCTAGTATCGCGGCCCATTTAATCGGTTGCCGGACAAAAGGTCAAGCGGTGAATAACTATTTCCGGGAAGCACAAATCCGGCTAATGACGGATTTATTTTCGTTTCCTTCCCTTTACCTTTCCTTGCAAATGAAGTAATGGTTAATACATGCAAAATTTTCTCGTACCCATTGTGGTTGAGCAGACCGGACGCGGTGAGCGGACTTGGGACATTTATTCGCGTCTGCTGGTTGACCGCATCATTTTTCTCGGCACGCCGGTGGATGACACGGTTTCCAATATCATTATCGCGCAATTGTTGTTTCTTCAGATGTCTGACTCCAAAAAGGACGTCCATCTATATATCAATTCGCCCGGCGGCAGCGTCACGGCGGGACTGGCAATTTACGACACGATTCAATATCTCACCTGCGACGTGAATACCTATTGCGTGGGGCAGGCGGCGAGCATGGGCGCAGTCCTACTGGCCGCAGGCACCAAGGGCAAGCGTTACGCCCTGCCCAATGCGCGTATCATGATCCATCAACCCTGGGGTGGTGTGCAGGGCCAGGCTACCGATATCAGCATTCAGGCGAAGGAAATCCTGCGCCTGAAAGACCGGCTTAATGCCATCTTAGCCAAGCATTCCGGCCGCACCCTCGACGAAATCGAGAAAGACACCGATCGCGACCGTTTCATGTCATCCGACGAAGCCAAGACCTACGGCTTGGTGGACCATGTTGTCCAATCGCGCCGGGAAATTGTGGGCGCCGCGGACAAGACGTCGGTGATTGTTTAAAATATTATTTCTTGCAAAAGGCCGGAATATTTTAATTCCGGCCTTTTTCCATTGGAAAAATTTCCAAAAAAGTCGTTCCCGCAGTGGAAATTTCCTGAATGTGGTGTAAAGTCTCTTCGCAACAGGCAAGTGGCGGTGTACAAGCCGGCAGTTGAAGCGTTAACTTTTATTTACGTGGCAAGACCGAATAATATCACGATGTGCAGTTTCTGCGGAAAATCCCACGCGGAAGTTCGCAAACTCATCGCCGGCCCCGGCGTCTATATCTGCGACAATTGCATCATTCTTTGCAAAAATGTCCTCGACCGCGAACTGCAATTGCAAAACCAGAAGCGGCAGCCGAAATTTTCCGTGCCCAAGCCGACGGAAATCAAGCGGCAACTGGACCTGTATTGCGTTGGGCAGGAACACGCCAAGAAAACGCTCGCCGTCGCCGTCCACAATCATTTCAAACGCATCCAGCCGGAACAATCCGCCGACGCCGGCGAAACTTTGTCCTCGCGGAAACACGCCGACGTGGAGATTGAGAAGAGCAATATCCTGATGATTGGCCCGACGGGTTCGGGCAAGACATTGCTCGCCCGAACGCTGGCTAAAATTCTTGATGCTCCCTTTGCCATTGCCGACGCCACGACGTTGACCGAGGCGGGTTACGTGGGCGAAGACGTTGAAAATATTGTCTTGCGCCTCCTGCAAAACGCCGATTTCGACGTGAAACGGGCACAACGCGGCATTGTCTATATTGACGAGATTGACAAAATTGCCCGCAAGGCCGAGGGGCCTTCCATTACGCGCGACGTGAGCGGCGAGGGCGTGCAACAAGCGTTGCTGAAAATTCTTGAAGGCACCGTCTGCAACGTGCCGCCACAGGGCGGTCGCAAGCACCCCCAACAGGAATACATCCGCGTGGATACCACGAACATTTTGTTTATCTGCGGCGGCGCATTTGTGGGGCTGGAGCGCGTCATTCAACGCCGATTGGGGCGGAACGTGATGGGATTTGGGGCGGGCGACGCTTCGCAGAAAGATGCACATGCCGGGCGCGTGGAAATTCTCCAGCGGACTGAACCGGAGGATTTGCTCAACTTCGGTTTCATTCCGGAGTTTATCGGGCGGTTGCCGGTGGTAACCACGCTGGCGGAGCTGACCGAAGAGCAGTTGATTTCGATTTTGACGGAGCCAAAAAACGCGCTGACCAAGCAATTCGCAAAGTTGATGGCGATGGAAGGGGTGGAGCTTGAATTCACGCCCGACGCGTTGCGCGAATTGGCGGCGCAAGCGCTGAAAAAAGGCACCGGCGCGCGCGCCTTGCGCGGGCTGATTGAGCGGCTAATGCTGGATTTGATGTTTGACGTGCCGGAGGTGGCTGACATCGTACACGTGAAAATCACCGCGGCGGTTGTGCGCGGCGAGAGCAAGCCGATTGTCCGCCGGAAGCAGGACGCTGAAGCGGCATAGTTGCTCTCCGTCATTTCCAATCATCCCGGGCGGGCAGGAATTTCGGCCTTTCTTTGAGAACCGTCGGTAAATGTTCACACTCCAATATCCTCGTTCCATAGTTCAGGCCGGGCCTTGATAAAATCGTGCATTAATTGAATGCACATCGGGTCTTGCAGCACGTCCAATTTCACGCCGCAAGAGCGCATATACTCTTCCGGCCCCATAAACGTGACATTTTCGCCGATGACAATGCGCGGAATTCTGTAGAGCAACGCCGCGCCACTGCACATGGGGCAGGGCGACAGTGTCGAATACAAAATGCATCGCGAATAGGTCTTTGCCGTCAGCCGGCCCGCGTTTTCCAGGCAATTCATCTCTGCATGGTGAATGACACTGCCGTGTTGGACGCGCTGGTTATGGCCGCGTCCGATGATCCTGCCCTCGCAAACCAGCACCGAGCCGATAGGAATTCCGCCCTCAGCCAACCCCAGTCTGGCCTCGTCAACGGCGGCTTGCAGAAACACATCCATACTGCCTTTTAATGTTTCCATCGTGCACAATCCAGATTTTTTCCTTGAACGCATGAAAAATTACGCGAGTTTAAGGCACGTTGAATATTCCAACGGTATCACTGGCTACGACCCACACCGTGCTGACGGAAAGTCCGTTGCGCGATCTGGAGGCCATTATCCGTTCGCGGACGCCGCTGATTGCGATGGAAAGCAACGAAGAGCCGCAAATCGTGGCGATGATCCGCGAAATTGCGAAGAAATTCCAACTCAAGGCATTTCGATGGACCATCACGGACGGTTTGCAGGCATTTGACCCGGCCGATCAACCGTCGCAAACGGTCATGAAATCGGATGAGGTTTTGAGCTATATCAAAAACTCCTCGTTCAATTGCGTTTTTGTGCTGCTGGATTTTCACCCGTATCTGGAGGACGCGATCCACGTGCGTTATCTGAAGGACATCGCGTTGTCCTATCAAAAACATTATTCAACCGTCGCCGTCGTTGGTTTTGCGCTGAAAATTCCGGAGGAACTGGCATCCTTCACCGCCCGCTTTCGCCTGCCGCTGCCGACAGCGGCGGAAATCCGGGCGATTGTTTACGACGTGGCCGGCGAATGGGGCGCCAGCCACGGCAAACGCGACGTGCAGACGACGAACAAGGCGCTGGACACGCTCGTCCGCAACCTCGTGGGCCTGACGGCTACCGACGCCCGCCGTCTCGCGTACAAAGCGATCAACGATGACGGCGTCATTTCCGAATCCGAGATGCCGGAAGTGATGCGGGCGAAATACCAGTTGCTGGAACGGGACAGCGTGTTGACGTTCGAATACGAGACGACGAAGTTCAGCGAGATCGGCGGGATGGCGCGGTTGCGGAGTTGGCTGGAAATGCGCAAGGATTTTTTTCTTGACGAGACCGAGTCGCGATTGGACGCACCGCGCGGCGTGCTCCTGCTTGGCGTCCAAGGGTGCGGCAAAAGCCTGGTCGCCAAGGCCACTGCGGCAATTTTCAGCGTACCGCTGTTGCGGCTCGATTTCGGCGTGCTTTACAACAAATACTACGGCGAGACCGAGCGCAATTTGCGCAAGGCATTTGAAACCGCCGAGATCATGTCGCCCTGCGTTTTGTGGATGGATGAAGTGGAGAAGGGCGTTGCGATCCAGGATGACGACGATGGCCTTTCGCGCCGGATGCTGGGAACTTTTCTTACCTGGATGGCCGAGCGAAAGAAGCCGGTTTTCGTGGTTGCCACGGCCAATGACATCATGCGATTGCCGCCGGAACTGGTGCGCAAGGGTCGGTTCGATGAAATCTTTTTTGTGGATTTGCCCGCGCCGGAGAATCGCCGCATGATTTTCCAAATTCATCTGCTGAAACGGTCGCTGGATCCGGCGCAATTTGACCTGGATGCGCTGGTGGAAGCGGCGAAGGGATTTTCCGGCTCCGAAATTGAGCAGGCGATTGTGTCGGCGATGTATTCGGCGCGGGCGCGCCAGCACAATCTCACCCAGAAGGATTTGCTGGCGGAAATCCAACAGACCCGCCCGCTCTCGGTGGTGATGGCGGAAAAGGTCCAGGAAACGCGCGATTGGGCGGCCAGCCGGACGGTGCCCTGCGATTAGCCGACGCTTCCGGACTGCAGCGCCGAGTCTTGAAGGCCCACAGGTTGCTCCAAAGGTCTTTTGTCTGGCGGCCGCGGCGGCCTTTATCTTGCAAAAATCTGGCGGATAACGTCCTCGATTGGCACTTCCTGAATATCAATGTCGCTCACCGGCAAATCATCGAGCAGCGACTTGCACACGGGAATCACGCGATCGCGTTTGACCTTGAACGTGATGGCGCCGGCGGTTTGCTCATGGATGTCACCGTAACGGTCCAATTGCCCGGTCGGAATCTGATTGGCCCGCTCGCATTGAATGGTCACGAGCTTGAAATCGGCGAACCGATCAACAATTTCGTTCAACTTGCCGTCGAAGAAAATTTTTCCACGGTCAATGATAATGACGCGCTCGCAGAGCGCCTGGATGTCCGCCATATAATGGCTCGTAAGCAAGATGGTGGTCTTTTGTTCGGCATTATGGCGGCGAATGAATTCACGGACGGTCTTTTGGGAAACGACATCGAGGCCAATGGTCGGCTCGTCCAGAAACAGGACCCTGGGCTGGTGCAGCAGCGACGCGATGAGTTCCATTTTCATGCGTTCGCCCAGCGAAAGCTCGCGGACGCTGACATTCAGCTTATCTTTGACGGCGAGCAGTTCCGTCAGGTCGGCGACCGTTTGCTCAAACCGGTCATTGGGGATGCCGTAGATTTTGGCATTGAGTTCCAGCGACTCACGCGCGGGGAGGTCCCACCAGAGCTGGTTTTTCTGGCCGAGCACGAGGGCAAATTGGCGGCGATAGCCGTCGTTGCGTTCCCACGGCGTGTAACCGAGGACTTTCGCCGCGCCGCCCGTGGGATAGAGCAGGCCGGCAAGCATTTTCAAGGTGGTGGTTTTACCCGCGCCGTTTGGGCCGAGAAACCCCACGAGTTCTCCGGGTTCAATCTTGAAGCTGACCTCGTTGACGGCGACGGTTCTTTCGTATTGCCGATGGAAGAGGCCCCGGAGGGCGCCGGAGAATCCGGGTTGTTTTCTGTACGTGCGGAACGTTTTCGTCAAATGGCTGACTTCGATGACGGGCATATTCAGAATTGTTCGCGGCTAAAATTTTGAATGGACGCGCGCCACCAGGGTGCGAGCGTTTCGCCGGCGCGCAGCCACGCCTGCTGGTGCAGCCAGACCATGACACGCTGGTCGGCCAGGACCAGCGAACGTTCATCGGGGGTCAATTTCTGAGGACCCTCAGCCAGTAATTTTTCGCCAAGGACCCGGACCGTTTCCGTGCCGACGCCCAGTTGTGAAAATTGTTCGGCATACGCCGGGTTCAACTGTTTTTCGCGCAGGAGCGAGACATGAATGGCGTTGACATAGGGATCCAGCACGGCTTCCGCGATTCCCGCGTGGGCAAACCCCGGGATGGCGTCACCAGTCAATTCGTGGATTTTCAATTGCGCGCGAAGAGAGATGAGTTCAGGCGGCGGCGCAATTTCTTCCGGCGTTAGAAACAATCCCAATGCGCGGGCGCGGGCGCCGAGCTGACGGCGGCTGGTAAAGACACTCAACGGAATGGAAAAGGCCATTCCCGCCAGCACAGGCGTGAACCACCAAAACAATTCCGTTTCCAGCCGCCACATGAAAACACCCCAAATCAGGCCGATCATCGTGTGCCCCCAATGTCGCTGGACGGCGTACCACCAGGTGGTGCCATCGGCGGCGCGTCTTTGAGGCGACCAACCGACGCCACCGCCAAGAAGATTGATGATGACAAATCGCGTGTGCCACAGCATTTGTAGCGGCGCGTGAAGCGTGGAAAAAATGGTTTCACCCACGACGCCCGCCGAGGCGCGCGCCAGGCCGCCGAAGGCGCGGCGACGCGACGGATTGCGCGCCAAATCAATCAGAGACAGGAACTTGGGCAACATCAGGACGGCCATACAAATGGCGAAGATGAGCAACGCGTGCGCCCGTCCGCTCAGATGGATGACGTGCGCCCGGACCAGCGGCAAATCCGAGAGGCCGGTGTATTTGTGGTACCAACGAATCCAATCGAAGGTGAGCAAAAAGGCGAGCCAGAGGGGACCGGCCAGATAGCCGAAGATGCCGAGGAGCAAATGCAAACGGCTCACGCCGCGCAGCCCTTTCGCAAACAGCACCAGGCTGTGCTGAAGGTTCCCCTGACACCAACGCCGGTCACGCTGCGCGTTTTCGATCATCGCCTGCGGCGCTTCTTCGTAACTGCCTTCCAGATCGTAGGCGAACCACGCTTCCCAGTTTTCACGCACCAACAATGCCGCTTCCACAAAATCATGGCTCAAAATCTGGCCACCCAGCGGGCGGCGTCCGGGCAACCGCGGCAAATCGCAAAACTGCATGAACGGCTCGGTGCGGATAATGGCATTATGTCCCCAATAATTTCCGACATCGAGCGCCCAGTAATTCAGCCCGGCGATGAAAACGGGCGCGTAGAGGCGATTGGCAAATTGCTGCATTCGCCCGAAGAGCGATTCGGCGTTCACCAGCGCCGGAACCGTTTGAATAAGTCCCACTCCAGGATGCGCTTCCATCAATTTCGCCAAGTCCACGAGCGTCTGTCCGTGCATCACGCTGTCGGCGTCGCAGACCAGGAAATAGCGGTAGCGACGGCCCCAGGCATTGAGAAAATCGCGCACGTTGCCGCTCTTGCGGCCTTCGTTGTTGAGGCGGCGGCGGTAGTAAATCTTTCCCAACGCGTCGAGCTCGCGGATTAAATCAAACCAACGCCGCTCTTCTTCAATCCATTTGTCCGGATTAGTGGAGTCGCTCAGAATAAAAAAATCGAAATTCTCGATTTGCCCGGTTTTTTTCAACGATTCAAAGGTGGCGCGCAGGCCGGCGTAGGCACGGACGACATCTTCATTGTATATGGGAAAGATGATGGCGGTGCTGACAGCAATGGGCTGGTCATGATAATCTTTCAAGTGGGTCAGCCGTTGCCGGGTGCCGAAGGTGAGGAGCACGAAACCGTAAAGGCCATGCATGCAGCCCAGAGAGATGAGGAAGAACAAAACGATAAACAAAATCAGCAGCACCGTGCGGGAAGCCGACCAGCCGCTGCGCCAAAGCAGATCGGCAAACATCAGCGACACCACGCCTGTGAGCGCCAGGGCGGATGAGTAAAAAACGAACAGCCGCCAGCCGCGTTGGATGCGCGGCGCAGGCGTCACGTGCGGCGATGATGTCGTTTCCATCGGGCCGGGCAACATAAGCAATCATTTTGCCATTTTCGATAGAAATCGGGCGATGCGGGGCGGCTGGCGTCGAGGCTTGCGCCCCGGGACTGAAAGGCGCATGATGCGCCCCGACGAATATCGCCATGAGAAAATTACTTTGGATTTTGCCGGCCATTGCGGCCGTCTCGTTATACGCTGCCGATTCTTCGGGGGGAACCAATGGTCCGAGCGCGGAGAAAGGCGTCGAGGTGGCGATAATTCCCGATGCCTCGCACAAACCGGTATTCACGACCAATACCATCACCATCGCCGGCGAACGGGTGACCTATCAGGCTGAGACCGGCATGCTGCCCATTCTTTCGCCCACCGGCGCGGTGCGCGCCTCGATTTTTTACGTGGCGTACACCCGCCTCGGCGTATCGGATACTGCGACCCGGCCCGTGACGTTTTGCTTCAATGGGGGTCCCGGTTCATCCTCGGTTTGGTTGCACATGGGCGCGTTTGGGCCGCGCCGCGTGAAAATGAACGAGGACGGCACCCTGCCGCCGCCGCCGTTCAGCCTCGAGGACAATCACTATTCCCTGTTGGACACGAGCGACCTGGTTTTCATTGATCCGGTGGCGACGGGATTCAGCCGCGCCGCGAACGATGAAAAGCCGGATCAATTTTTTGGCAATTCAGCCGATCTCGATTCCGTGGGCGAATTTATCCGGCTTTGGACGACGCGTCATTCGCGCTGGCTATCGCCAAAATATCTTTGCGGAGAAAGTTACGGGGTATTTCGGGCAGCGGGCCTGGCCGCGTATTTGAGCGATCACTACGGAATGTATCTGAACGGGTTGATTTTACTCTCGGGCGTCCTGGATTTCTCGACAATAGACGACCGTCCGGGAAATGACGTGCCGTATCCGCTTTACCTGCCGGCTTACACGGCGGCGGCGCATTTCCATAAAAAGCTGCCGCCGGATTTGCAAGGTGATCTGGACAAGGCGCTGGCCGAATCGCGCCAATTTGCCAGGGGCGATTACGTTTCGGCGCTGGAACTGGGCGATTCGATCTCCCCGGATGAGAAGGAAAAAATAGTCACCGAACTTTCGCGGCTTACCGGATTAACGCCGCAGATCATTGAGGACAATGATTTGCGGATTGACGAAGGCATTTTTCGAAAACAGTTGCTGCACGACCAGGGGTTGATTCTGGGCGCTTACGACGCGCGCATCACCGGGCGCGACGATGATCCGGCGGCGCCGACACCGGATTATGATCCGTCCTTCGCGGCGACGTCAGGGCCATTTTCGGCGGCGATCAACAGCTACATTCACGATGAATTGGGATTCAAGGACGATTTGCCTTATGAAATTCTTGCCGGAGTGCAGCCGTGGAATTACGGCAATCCGAACGCCTACGCCTATGCGGCCGGGCAGTTGGCCTCGATGATGAACAGGAATCCCTACATGAAAGTTCTCGTGCTGGGCGGCCGCTGCGATCTGGTCTGCCCCATAGACACGGTGCATTACGCGATTGACCACATGCAACTGGCGCCGGAATACCGCACCAACATTACTTACGCGCAATTCGACGCCGGGCACATGATGTATGTGAACCTGCCGGACCTGCGGAAGATGCATGAGACGATTGAAAATTTTCTGCAGCCGTGACGCTTGCTGAAGATGGCGGTGACGAGTCCGAATTTCGTTGGTTTTCAAACATTGGTTGGAGACTTTGCGTCGTCTCCTGCATTCACCTGGGATTGAATTGCGGCAGGGAGGTTTTGATCGTTTTCCCTTCGGGCACGTTGTGGAGTTGAATAGCCGGATTCCACGTTTTCCATTCATCCTTTTCTTTTTCGTTCAGCGTAAAAACGGCGCCGTTCGTGGCGGGCGGGCCATAGTCCGGCGGGGTGGCGAACGCCATTCCACCGCTGACCACCGTTTCCGCGGATTCGGCGGAAATTTCAATGCCGCTGAAAAGGCCGGCGTGAAAATTGATGCCGCCGGCGTTCCAGAATTGCGAGTTCATCCGCACCAGCGGGGCGTAATCCTCGCGGATTCGCGCTTCCACCACTACATCCCGCGCATCGTCGGACAGGTGAAACCCCATCACTTCGCCGACCTGAATGCCCCGGTAGAAGATCGGCGACTGAGGTTCCAATGAATCCAAATTGCCGGTCAGCAGCGTCAGTTGAATGGCCGGGATGGGTGGCAATGGCGGCTGTTCCGCCCCGACAAAGGCATTGGTGCGCGGACCATCGCCGGGCTGGACCGTGATGTAGTTGCCCGAAACAATCGTGCGCAACCCGCTGATGGAACCCAGTTTGACTTCGGGCCGCACAATCCAAAAAATCGAGCCTTGCCGCGCCAGGTTGCGGGCAGGAAAACCCAATTTGGCGCGGACGGCGACAAATTCTCCATCTTTTGCAAGTTTGAGCGATTCGATTTCGCCAATATTTATGCCCCGAAACTTGACCATGGAATTCTGAGCCTGCAAACCGTCGGCATTTTGAAAATAAATCGTGATGGTCGGGCCGCCAAAGACAATATCGTGAAGCACGAAATAAACGCAGACGGCGGCGGCGGCCAGCGGAACCATCCACAGGGACCAGGTAAGATAATTCCTTTCAATCTTTGCCTTCGGCAATCCGTGGATTTTCTCACTCATAAATTCTCTTCTCTTCCGGCGGATCCCACAACAATCTCGGATCAAAACTGAACGTGGCGAGCAGTGTGAGCACGACGACGGAGGCAAAGGAAAGAACGCCGCGCCCGGGATGCACCGTCGCCACCTCGCCCATCTCGACCAAAGAGACGCCAATGGCCAGGAGAAATACTTCGAGCATATTCCATGGGTCAATGATCCGGATGGTTTTGAAAACGTATGTTCGCGCCTTTTTCCATCGCGTCCAATCGAGGGTCAGCGTGATAAAGATCAGGCCGGCGATCTTTAGCGCTGGAGTGAACATGCTGGTGCAAAAAACCAATCCGCTGATGAAATATTGTCCGTGCTCCCACAGGGCCTTGATTCCCTGGAAAATGGTGGTCTGGTTGTATTGTCCCTCGTATTCGGCGGTCACGATGGGATAAAAATTCGACGGGAAATATAAGATCGCCGCGGCAATGGAAAACGCCAGCGTGCGCATCCGACTGTCCACGTTACGGTGGAAAATCTGGAAATGACAACGCGCGCATTTGATGACGCAGCCCTTCGGCACTTCACCCACCTCCTGCACCAGACCGCATGTCTGACACGCCACCACCTTGTCCATAACAGCAACGTCGGCCAAAACTGGAAAAATTCAAGCGTTCACATGCGGGGGTGCATCCCGGCAGGCGCACCAAAGGGGCCAGATTGCCCCTGCGCCAACTTCCAAACCGGCTGACGTGAACGGCAGTTTGGAGTGGAAATCCATTGCGAAATCGCATGACCGGCGGCAAACTCAAGAACATGAATTTGGATTCTCTCTATTCCGAACTGACATTGAAAACAAACGCCAAAATCGTCCTCATCGTCCTTGACGGGTTGGGCGATCTGGCGACCAGGGAACAGAATTATTTGACGCCGCTTGAGGCGGCCACCACACCCAATCTCGACAAGCTTGCGAAAGATTCCGCGCAGGGCCGTATGATTCCGGCCGCGCCCGGCATCACTCCCGGCAGCGGTCCGGGCCATCTCGGATTGTTCGGATATGACCCGCTGGAATTCCAGGTTGGGCGCGGCGTTATTGAAGCGCTCGGTTTGGGAGTGGAATTGAAACCCGGCGACGTTTGCGCCCGGGCGAATTTTGCCACGCTCAACGAAAAAGGCATCGTCACCGACCGCCGAGCGGGAAGGATTGCCACCGAAATTTGCGAAAAGCTTTGCGCCAAACTCGCCGCAAAAATTCAAAAAATCGGCGACACGGAAGTCATCATCAAGGCTGGCAAGGAGCATCGCTTCGTCGTCGTCTTTCGGGGCAAGGGACTCGAAGGACCCCTCACAGATGCGGATCCCAATCGCGAGGGGTTTGCCATTCCCACCGTCCGTCCGCGCGACGAAAACAACGCCGGCCAGAAAAAAATGGCCGCGTTGATTGGAGACTTTTATAAAGCCGCCCTGCCGGTCTTGACCGGCGAAAAACCCGCGAACGGATTTCTCATGCGCGGCATTGCGCACCAGCCGCACATTCCGCTGTTTGAAGAGCGATATAAATTGAAACCCGCCTGCCTGGCCGTTTATCCCATGTATAAGGGCCTGGCCCAACTCGTGGGGATGAAGAAAATTGAGGCGCAGACGATTCAGCAGCAATTCGAATTGTATCTGTCCGAATATGACAATTTCGACTTCTTTTTCATCCATTACAAATATACCGACAAGGCGGGGGAAGACGGCGATTTCAATGCCAAAATGAAGGCGATTGAATACTTCGATGCCGCGCTGCCGATTTTTTTGCGAAAAAAGCCGGACGTGCTGGCGGTCACCGGCGACCATTCCACGCCCGTCGCGGTGAAAGGCCATTCGTGGCATCCGCAGCCGGTCCTGCTGCATTCGGCGTTCAGCGGCTCGGATAAATTGGAGCGGTTCACCGAAACCGGCGCCAATCTCGGCTCGCTCGGCATTTTTGAGTCCAGGTATTTGATCCGCCTCATGCAGGCCAACGCGAGGATGTTCGACAAATTCGGCGCGTAATGAATTTGCCGAACAAACTCACCGTCTCCCGTTTCGCGCTGGCGGCGATGTTCGTCTGGACCTTGCTGGCGCCGATTCCCTTCGGCAAAACACTCGCCCTTTTCTTTTTCTGCGCCGCCGGCGTGACGGATTATCTTGACGGCAGACTCGCGCGCAGCCGCAAACTGATCACCAACTTCGGCATTTTGATGGACCCGCTCGCCGATAAAATTCTGGTCTGCTCGGCCTTCATCCTCTTTGTCGAAATTACCCATTCGGAACCGAAGCCACCCGTCAAGGTCGCGGCGTGGATGGTCATCGTCATCGTGACGCGCGAACTGGCTATCACCGGGTTGCGCCTCCTGGCGGCGTCAAAAAATCTGGTGCTGGCGGCGGAAAATTTTGGGAAGCACAAAACCATATCGCAAATCGTCACCATAATCGCTTTGCTGGTGGTGAATGCCGACGCCGAATGGCCCGCTTCTTTGCAGAATTTCTTCCTTTCTTGGATGCCGCAATTTGCCTTCGTGATGCTTTGGGTGACAGTGGCGTTGACGGCGATTTCGGGGGGGCTTTACCTGTGGCGCAACCGCGCGCTGTATATGAGTGATGTGTGAATTCCAACCCTTTTCCCTTCGTTCAGAAATGGGAATGTGGAGGGCGTGGCGCAGTCTTGTACGAGGATTGGA
>JASHVW010000266.1 GCA_030044395.1 Verrucomicrobiia bacterium | reverse complement strand
TCGTATCCACGATCCTGACTGCCGGATTTTTGACGGTGATGCGCTATGACATTTCCTATTTGAATTCATCGGCCGGTTTAATTGATTTGAGGACGGGCGAGATCCTATGGTGCAATTCAAGTTCCCAGCCAAATGCGGAGCCGACAAACCGGAGAATGTATCAAAACGGCGTCTGGGCAAAACAACTTCTTTACTATATCCCTGACCGCGAACAAGCTCAAGACCCCTGACCGGCCCAAATGACGCCTTGTAAAAACAAAATCGTTGCCATACTTCTCCTCCTATTCACCGGCTGCACGGCGCCCAAACCGGATTTTCAGAGTCAGCAACCATCGGCGGACAAATCTCTTGTTTATTTATATGAAACCGCAGACAGTGACCGCGGCTTTTGCAAAGTTATATTCCAGGGCAGACATCTCGTTACTCTCAAACCAAATACTTTTTTTGTCCACTTCCCCGCAGCCGGGATGATTACTTATACCCTTCCGAAGCCGGGAGATGTGGCTGATGACATAGATAATGGTCTCACATTGGGATTTGTGAAGGACCAGAGAATATTTTCAACGTCGGTTGAAGTACGGGACGGCTGTGTTTACTATTTTAAAGTCCAGGGGCTATATCTTGTCCGTGTTGACGCGGCAATGGCGCTTGCCGAGCTCACTTCGTGCCATAGCATCAAAAATTAAGATTTTGAAACCTCTGCGGAATCCCATTTTGACGCGAATTGGGGCGAATTCCACCGCCAATGTGGAGCTCCGATCCGATATGCCTGCAGCGGCTCCTGATCGCGCCAAGGCAAAGCAAGGACGGAATTGACGCTACCGCCATGATGCCCTAAACGGGGACAAAACCAGGTTTGTCCTTGAAAGATGGTTCGGGAGCGGTTATAAAGAGCCTCCGGTTTTATTTGATGCTATGATCATTGGCGTTCCCAGGGAAATCAAAGAACAGGAGTACCGCGTTGCCTTGCTGCCCAGTGGCGCCTATCAACTCTGCCGGCGCGGCCATGACGTGATTGTCGAGCGCGGCGCGGGCGCGGGATCCGGTTTTCCCGACGCCCAATATGCCCAGGCCGGCGCACAATTGGTGGACGCGCACGCCGCGGTTTTTGAAAAAGCGGATTTAATCGTCAAGGTCAAGGAGCCCCTGCCGTCTGAATTTAATTTGCTACGACGCGGCCAGATGCTGTTCACCTATCTCCACCTGGCGGCAAACAAAACACTCACCGGGGCGCTGATGAAATCCGGTGCCACCTGTCTTGCCTACGAAACTCTCGAGGTCAACCACCGCCTGCCCCTTCTGGAGCCGATGAGTGAAATCGCTGGAAGGATGAGCATCATCGTCGGCGGTTATTTTCTGGCGAAACATTTCGGCGGCAGCGGAATGTTGTTGGGCGGCGTGCCAGGCGTTTTGCCGGGCAGAATCGTCGTGCTCGGCGGCGGCACCGCCGGCATCAATGCCGCCCGCATGGCCCAGGGAGTGGGCGCGGACGTGACAATCCTGGAAGTGGACCTCGAACGAATGCGCTTTCTCGATATCACTCTGCACACGGCCCACACCCTTTATTCGAACGAATCTCACCTCCTCGAATTGTTGCCGGAAGTGGATTTGCTCATCGGCGCGGTCCTCGTGCCGGGCGCAAGGGCGCCAAAATTGATCCGGCGCGAGATGCTTCGGCAGATGCGTCCCGGCAGCGTGTTGGTGGATATTGCGATTGACCAGGGCGGCTGCGCCGAAACGTCGCGTGCGACAACGCATGACCATCCGGTGTTCGTGGAGGAGGGCGTGACTCATTATTGCGTGGCGAATATGCCGGGGGCCTATGCGCGCACCGCCACGCAAGCGCTGACCAACGCCACGTTTCGCTACTTGGAGACGCTCGCGGATTGCGGCCTGGCGGAAGCGTGCGAGAAGATTCCCGCCCTGGCCAGCAGCATCAATGTGATGGAGGGGAGAATCGTGAACAAGGCGGTGGAGGAAGAGTGGGCCAAACGGAACCAAGCGTCGGCGGAAGATTGAGGAAAGTATGAATGTTTTTGTGCGTCAAGGATAATAAACGTCATTGCAAAAAACAGGACGAGGGTTGAAACAACTGGAAATTTGAGGTTCGGAGTTTTTCGGCAAGTTCGCGTTTTAATGGCACACCGGTTGCTGTAAAAGGGCAGTTCTTGAAATGAAGTCTGCCAGCTAGCCTGCCATATTCATTCTTCCAGTTCTGGTCAACGGATCTTTCCAACCGGGCCAGAACTGTTTTTCTCTCTGGAAGTCAGGCTTTGATGGAAATGCCCTAATCCTCAAAGCACTGCCGGCCGGATTGGCAAAGGTTCACGTGCACCGGGCGCTCGTCTAATCCAACTTCCCGCTGGGTGCGATTACACCAGTAATGACAGGAGGTGACGTGCTCGCCTTCCTTTTTGGCAAAGGCTTCCTCCGGCGTCGCATTCACATACATTTTCTTCGTGCGCAGATGTTTGCAGAATGTATTCATGGGCGAGCCTTATGCAACGAGTTTGGACAGCGCGCGGCGAATGAGCGCGTGCGCCAGCGGCATCTTGTAACCGTTGTGCTCAAGCGGCTTGGCGCCCGCCAATATCATGTCCGCCGCCGCCGAGGCTGTTGCGTCGTCCAGCGTTCTTCCATCGAGAAATGCATTGGCGGCTTCCACCTGGTGCGGCACGGGCGATATGCTGCCAAGCGCCACGCGTGGCGACGATAATTTCCCACCGTCCACGTCCGCCGCCGCCGCGCAACTGACCAGCGCCCAGTCGAACGTGTGCTTGTCGCTCACCTGCATATACGTGCTGCGGTGGCGCGCCACCGGTATCTCCACACGGGTGATCAAATCGCCGGGTTTGAGCGAATTGTGCGCGAGCGGATTTTCCCACGCCGCATGGTAAAGGTCATCCATGCTCATGCGCGTTTCCTGGCTGTCGCGCAACACAATGGCGGTCGCGTCGAGGGCCGCAAACATGGTTGCCAGGCTGGAAACCACTGGGCTGATGCAGGTGTTGCCCGTGAAGAGGCTGTGATAGCGATTATCGCTGTTGAGGGCGTAGCAGAGATCGCCGCCCTTTTTGAGGCATACCGTGTCGCGATGGCGGAAATACCAGCAGCGCGAATGTTGGGCAAGGTTGCCTCCCACCGTGGCAACGTTCCGGATTTGCTGAGACGCGATTTCCGCCGCCGCCTCATGCAAACCGGGAAAGGTTTCCCGGATGTCGGGGTCATCTTCGATTTCAGCCACGGTGACGAGTGCGCCAATGGCCCAGGTCTTGTCACCACGTTGGATTTGGCTCATGCCGGGCAACGCCTTGATGTTGACAAGGATGTCCGGGGCGGGAACAAGATAATCTTTAAGCAAGCCCAGCAGGTCGTTGCCGCCCGCAACGTACATCCCCTTTGCGCCGGCAAGTTCGCGGGCGCTTGCGTTGCTTTGGGCGGTGGCGTATTGAAATGCGTTCATGTGGTTGTGCTCGCAACAGGTGGAACTTTGCCGAGGGCGGCCAAAACTTTTGCCGGCGTAATGGGCAGGCTCGAAACGCGCACGCCCAAGGCGTTCGCAACGGCGTTGCCAATCGCGGCGGCCGTCGGCACGGTTGCCGGCTCACCGATGCCAATCACGCCGCGTTCGGGCATGTTGATTAGTACGACGTCAATGTCCGGCACGTCCGCGATGCCGGGCAGCTTGTAAGTTTCAAAATTCGGATTAAGCACCACGCCGGACAAATCGTCCATCACGCGCTCCTCATAAAGTGCGTAGCCCATGCCCATGATGACGCCGCCGTTGATCTGGCTTTCGAGGGTCAGCTTGTCAATGATCAGCCCGCAATCGTGGACGGCGACAACTTTTTTGAGCGTGACAAATCCGGTCTCGGTGTCCACGGCAACTTCGGCGAATTGCACGCCGCAGGCGCGGCTTTCGGAAAGTCCTGGCTGCCATTGGCCGTGAACCGTCAGCGGCGTGACTCCCAGTTTCTTGCACGCGGCGTACCAATTGTCCCCGCGCGCGTCGGCCACGCCGGACAGCGTTTGCAATTGCTGCAGGGCATTGCTGCAAATGTCATTGACAGTCGGCGCAACGGATGGGCAGGTCGTGCTGCCGCCACTGCCGGGACCAGGCGGAAAGTTCGTGTCGCCCACGCGCACCCTTATTTGTTCCGGCGTAAGGCCGAGAAGTTCCGCAGCCACCACGGCGATGACGGTGCGTGTTCCCGTCCCGATGTCCTGGACGCCGAGGCGGAATTCAACACTGCCGTCAGGATAAATGCTTGCTTCGCCCTTGGTGCTGCGGGTGCCGCCACCGGCCGGCCACGCGGCCCCGGCGCACCCGACGCCCGTTTTAACGATGCCGGGCGAACTTCCGGGCTTTTTGTATTTGTCTTTCCAGCCAAATTTTTCCACGCCGATGGCGTATTCACGCTGGCGGATGGGGTTGGGATCGTTTTTCAGCCGAAATTCCACCGGGTCCATGCCGAGCTTCACCGCCAGGTCGTCCATTGCCGATTCCATTCCGTACGACGCCGGCGGATTGGACGGGGCACGAAATGCGCGGGCGGAGCCGGCGTTCACGGCAACCACGGTTTGGCTGACCCGCGAATTCGGCACACGATAAAGATAAGGCATCGGAAGCTCCACGCCGCTGCCGCCGCCGCCCGTGGCGCCTCCCGCGGCAAAGCCCGCCGTGCCGTAATTGTCCATTTCGAAGGCGTGAAGCGTTCCATCGGCGAGCGCGCCCATTTTAATTTTTTGAAAACTTGAAGGGCGGTTGCCAACGGCCAACGCCTCGTCAAATCGCGTCAGCATCATGCGGACCGGCGCTTTGGCTTCTCGCGACAGTCGTGCCGCCAGAATTCCTTCGACGCCCGCATTGAACTTCGCCCCAAAACCCCCGCCCATGTATTCGGTGATCACTCGAACCTGGCTCTGGTCCACTTGCAATGCTCCCGACAGGCTGTCCTTCACACTGGAAATTCCTTGGGTCGAGGCCCAGCACGTCACACCGTCGTCCGTCCACGAAACCGTATTGCCGTGTGTCTCCATTGGATTATGAATCTGCACGGGCGTCGTGTAGAATCCTTCGATAATGGCCGCGCATTCCGAAAACGCCGAATCCACGTCGCCATGTTCACGGGTGCTCGGCCCCCCGAAATTCGGCGAGCCTTCCCAGACCTTCGCTGAATCAGTCTTTTTCGCGTCGGTTTCATGGACGACAAACGGCATCGGCGTGGCGTCCACCTCGATGGCCCTCAAGGCATCCAGACAAGCCTGTTTGGTCGTGCCCGCTACGGCAGCCAGTTCTTCACCGTAAAAATGGACCGTGCGCTCGCCGTCTCCCAGAGTGACGACGGCTTTGATGCCGGGAATTTGCCTGGCTTTGTCCACGTTAATGCCGCCAATCTTTGCCGCCGGCAGGCTAGACCGCAAAATCATTCCATAAAGCCAGCCGGGAGCCTGGATGTCTGACGAATAGCGCGCCTGACCGGTGACTTTTTGTGGCGCGTCAATTCGCCGCGTCTCGGCGCCGATGTACTTGGTCTGTGACGGCCAGCTAGACATATGAAATCACCTCTGTTTGGGTCGTGCCGTTAGCCGCAACACCCGCCGCCTGCAACGCCGCCGCCAATACGCGAGGCTGCGTGCCGCAACGGCAAAGATTCCCGGCGCAGGCATGCTTGACATCATCGGCGGTTGGATGCGGGTTTTTCTTGAGCAACGCCGTGACGCTCATCACGAAGCCGGGTGTGCAATAACCGCACATCAGCGCATCCTTGTCGAAAAATGCCTGTTGTACCGGCGACAGTTTCCCGGAATCAGCCAGTCCTTCTACTGTCGTGATTTCGTGGCCTTGTGCCTCAATGGCGAGTTTTTGGCATGAATAAATCGGCATGTCGTCCATCATCACCGTACAGGCGCCGCAACTCGCCCGGTCGCATCCCTCCTTGGCGCCCGTCAGGCTGGAATAGTTCCGGAGAGCGTCCAGAAGCGTGACGCGCGGTTCGAGTTGCAGGGTGAGCCTTTTGCCGTTGACGCTGAGGGTCACCGGGACGGCACCCGGGCCAATGACGTTTTCCGCGTTGATTTTTTCAAGTTCCGCGGCGACCGATTGCACCTGTGCGGTGGCCGCTGTGGCTGCTACGGTTCCGAGGCTTTTCAGGAAAGTGCGCCGCGAGTGTGCGCCAAGCAAACTGTCCTTATCGCTGTCTTTCATGCGTCAGGCTGGTTCAATGCTCTTTTGTAGTCCTCCGGCGTGTCCATGTCAAGTGCCAGTCCGGCATCATCCATTTCACATTGGACGCTGCGGCAGGGAATTTGTTTCAAGAAATCTTTCAAAGAAACGGCTTTCGAGGTTTTCAGTTGGTGAAACGCCATTGGCGGCAATATCACCGGATGCTTTGGTTCGCCATGGAGCGCCGGCTGGCAGATGGCGTCGGGATGGCTTGCCTGAAATTGGAGCAGCCTGCGCAACGTCTCCAAACGCAAATGCGGCTGGTCTCCCAGCACAATGACCCAGGCGGTAATTTCCTTTTTCCAGCCCGGCCAATTCGCCGCGCAAAGAATCGAACTGAACATGCCGCGCTCCGGCCGCGGGTTTTCAATACGGTCGGATGGCGAGACGCCAGCGTGTTCCAGTTCGGCGGCCAGCGCCGCGTCATCGAACCGGTAAACCACGGCGATCTGCGCCGCGCCGAGGGCGCGCCATTGCGAAATCAAATGGCCGGCGACGGTCGTATTTTTCCAGGGCAGCAGCAATTTGGGGCGGTTCATTCGCGAGGACGCGCCGGCGGCAAGGATGATGACGCCAATCGCCGGACATTGTGGCGAGCTTCCGTTCATTTTTCGCCTTCATTGGGACCATGAGCCTGCCGCCTCTTGGCCGGCACTCGAGCTACCATCGAAATTCGCCTGCTGTTCCCTCTCCGCTCCCATTCTGATGGGAGGGGAGAGGGTCAAAGTGAGGTGAGGGTCCGCTGGATGTTCAGTCCCATTTTGTGGGATTGACTGTTGAATGTTTCTTTTTAGCCGGTTCATGGAGGATGTGGGTTTCACAACACCCGCTTCACGCTATTGGTACCGGCGCGCTTCTGGATGAGTTGCGCCAGAATGCTCACGGCAATTTCGGCGGTGCTGATGGCGGCAATGTCCACGCCCACGGGACAGGCGATCTTTTCCCATTGCTCCGCTGTCGCGATTTTCTGCGTCAGAAATTGCTCGCGGATGATGCGCGCCTTGCGGCGGCTTCCAATCATGCCCAGAAACGCGAACGGGAAATGGATCCATTCAGACAGGACGAGTGCGTCATGCTGGTGCCCGCGCGTCACGATGAGGCCGAAGGAATTGGCCCGAGGCCGGAATTTCAATAATTCGTGCCAGCCACCGACGCGCAATTGGATTTCCTTCGGGAAATAATCATGGTTGGCCAACTCAGGCCGGTCGTCAAAAACCGTCACCGCGAAATCCAATTTCAGGGCCAGCGGCGCGACGGCTTGCGCCACGTGCCCGGAACCCGCGATCCACAATTCGGCCAGCGGCGCGACGGTTTCCCGGTAGAGCCAATCCGTGGCGGCGGACTCAGGGCTGCCTGCCCCGCCTCCAAGAAGTGCAATGGAAAAATCCCTTCTTACGCCCCAGTGAATCGGTTCGGCCGCTACGGCGAGCCTTTTCCACAAATCGCCTGCTTCGGCTGCGCGTGGCAAAATGACGCCGCTCACGCTGCCGCCGCAGATCAAGCCGTCGTCCCAGCCGAAATCATGATCCAATACCATCTGATATGTCGCCGGCGCACCGCTCTTCAACGCTTTTCTGGCGCGCGCATGGACTTCCGCTTCCAGACAACCGCCGCCGAGCGTGCCCACGATTCTACCATCACTAAAAAATAACGCCTTGGCCCCCACCCGCTGCGGGCTGGAGCCTTTCGCCCCCGAAATGATTGCCAGCGCGAATGGCTGTCCCTCTTTCAGCGCGGCGGCGAGTTGTTCATAAAAGCGAGGCATTGGAAGCGGGCAGCAGTCAGTTTGCGAGGGCCCATTCGCATTCGTCGCGGATAACTTGTCCATTTCGCCTGGCCTTTGCTTCGATATGATTGTCCCCGGGCGATAGATGAACGTCCGGCCAGGCGAATACATCGTTTCCATCATTCTTTCGCGCGCCTTGCGAAACGCCGTTGACGAAAAGTTCCACTTTGGCGGCGTTGGAATAGACCTTCACATGGGTATTGGCGGCGGTCCGATTGGTGAACCGCCGGCTGGCAATGTAAATCACCGGCTCATCCGACCAATTGGCCTTGTAAAAATAGTAGGCGTCCTTTTTGATTGCCCGGTCCGCGGTGACCAGTCCCTTGTCGTTGCGGCCAGGCACGCCGCCTTCATGCCGCCAGGCGCTCGTGAAATCGGTGAGGTTCCAGACAAAGGTCGCCCAGACAAATGGGTGCGATTTTAAGGCCGCCCAGGCCCGTTCATGCACGATCGCCTGCCATTCCTCCGGATGCCATTGGCCGTCGGTCTTTGGCTGCTTCGGATTTTCCTCGTGTTGATAAATGTTCGCGCCGGCGCCGTATTCACTTACGCAAAAGCCGCCCGATCGGCTCGTGTAACGGTAACCGTCGAGCATCTTGCCGATTCCGTCAATGCCGCCCCATCCGGAATACCAGCCGGGATAGATATTCCAGCCCAGAAGGTCCGGAATTTTATTCATTTGCGGCCAGCCGTCGGTGCAGGTGGCGGCAATCGTCGGCCGCGTCGGGTCTTCACTGTGCGCAACATTGTCCAAATCCATCAGCTCGCGGTGGGGATCGGGATTGCCGGGGCGCAACTCGTTGAAGAGGCTCCAGACAAATATCGAGGGATGGTTGATGTTTTGCCGGATCAAATCGAGCAATTGGTTGCGCGAGGTGTTTTCAAACGCCGGGCCGCCGCTGATTCTGTCCACTTGCGGAATTTCCGCCCAAACCAGGATGCCCGCTTTGTCGCAGAGGCTGTAAAAATAATCGTTGTGCTGGTAATGCGAGCAGCGGATGACCGTGGCGCCGAGGTCTTTGAGCAGGTCCATGTTGATGTCCATGTTGGTATGCGAAAGTGCCCAACCTTTGTTCCACCAATCCTGGTGCATGTCCACGCCATGCAATGCATAATGCCGCCCATTCAGAAAAAATCCCTTGTCCGGGTCCACCCGGTAAAATCGCAAACCGATGAATTGCTTCACGGAATCCACCACCTGGTCGGACGACCGCAGTTCCACCACAGCCTGGTACAGATAGGGGTCCAGCCGCCCGTTCCACAAATGAGGTTTGGGAATGGTTACGCGCAGCCAAAATGGTTCGGTGACCTTCGACATGAGCGTGATTTCCTGGTTGGTCGAGACGACGATGTTTCCGGCGGCGTCCTTGATCGTTGCGGTGAGGGTGAGATGATGATTGGTTTTGGTGCCGTTGGAAATTTCGGCGATGATGTCGAGTACGGCCCGCTTTTTACTGACATCGGTTTGCCGCCATTCGACGCCGGGCGAGGCGTGATCGGTGAGGGTGAAATTTTCATCGGCGGTTTCAATCAAATGCACGTCGCGATAAATCCCGCCATAGACCGGGAAATCACCGCTCAAAGGCGCGATGTCCGCCTCGGGGGCATTGCTGACGCGCACGGCAAGCAGGTTGGCGCCGGTTTCGGACAGGTTGGTGGTGATTTCGAAACAAAATGCGCCAAAGGAGCCGCGATGCTCGCCGAGGAACCGGCCGTTCAAATAAACGTCGGCCACCGAACTCGCCGCTTCAAATCTCAGGAAATACTGTTTCCCATTTTGCGGCGCCACGTCCACTTCCAGCCGGTACCAGCCCGGGCCACGGTAATAATTGGTATTGCCCTGCTGCGCCTGTTCCCATCCCCAGCAATGGGGAACGGATATCGTCTGCCAGTTTGTCCCAGTATCGTCAAAAGTCGTTTGGCTCGCCTCCGGAAAATCTCCCAGGCTGAATCGCCAGCCTGACTCCAATACCGTGTCCACCCTGGCTTGCGCTTGAAGCGAGATGGCCAGCGTCAGCCCGGCCGATAACGCGAGAATCCGGAAATAGGCTTGCATGAATTGAAGATGCTGAAATTGCCTCCCGTTGTCACTGCCTCTTTTGGGTGATTGGAATGGGAATAAGAAAAACGATTTTTTTGGCCGCCATTCTGGTTTAACTTGTCACGCCATGCGAAATCCAATCCTCGTCGCCCTCGATGCCCCGGCGGCTGATGCCGCGATGAATCTTGTTGAACAACTGGCGCCGGCATGCGGCGGATTCAAAATCGGCAGCGAACTTTTTACCAGCGCCGGCCCCGACATCGTAAAACGAATCCGCGAGCGCGGCCTCCTGGTTTTTCTCGACCTGAAATTTCATGATATCCCCAACACCGTCGCCAGGGCCGTCGCCGCGGCCACCAAACTCGATGTCCAAATGCTCACGGTCCATGCCAGCGGCGGCGGCGAAATGCTCAAGGCTGCTGAAGACGCCGCGCAGGAAACGGCGTGGAAATTGGGACGCACCCCCCCGCTCGTGCTGGGGGTGACCGTTCTCACCAGCCTCGACGCCGGGGCATTGCGCGAAATCGGCCTGGATGTGAATGTGGAATACCAAGTGCGCCGTTTGGCGAACGTCGCGACAAAGGCCGGACTGAGGGGACTGGTCTGTTCGCCCCTTGAGATTTCCGCCCTGCGAAAAGTCGTGCCTGCGCAGGTGCAACTGGTCGTCCCTGGCATCCGCGCCGGCGCCGAAAAGGCGGACGACCAGAAACGCACGCTCACGGCGAAAGAGGCGATGGTCGCCGGCGCAAATTGGCTGGTAATTGGCCGCCCGATTTGTGCCGCGGAAAGTCCGCGGGCGGCGGCGGAGAACATCCTGGCCGCCTTGACCTAGAGTTCGGGCTGGTTCTTCCACCGCCTTCCTGCTTAGTAACCATGCAGTTGAATCAGGCACGCCTGCTTGAGAAGGGACCGCGCCGGCCTCCGGTTCATGGTCAGGTTTGTGTTCCTTCATTTTTTTCTGTTTCCTGTTTATCGGGATTTGTCTTTTCGGCAGGTCGTTGCCTTGCCCTTCGCAGGGCGTCAAACGCCGACTTGAATTGCTGTCGCGCGTCCGGAAAATCCCTGGTTTCTTCCAGGCAAAGATCGAGCGCTTTCTCCTCTTGTTTCCGTTCGGCGCGGAGGGCCTGCTTTTGGTGAAATGATAATTTTCGATCGGCGAGGCAATGGCGAAGGACAAATTTCCCGAGGTTAACTTCACCGCGGGCCAAAGCGCGGATTTGAAAGGCCCTAAGCATTATTTTCCGGATTTCCTCCTCCGTAGCATCCGGAAACAGCTTTTGGATTCGACGGCAGTCCTCCTCCATTTCCTCCTCTTGTTGTTCCCTGAGGTCCTGGTCTGTGACCCAACGGCGGAAATGAGTCAACTGCTTGTCGAACCGGAGGTGGATATTGTGTTTTTGTCGAATTTCCTTGCGGATGGCTGCCTGCGTGCGACGGGAGTCAAACTGCTCGCGCCAATAGTCGCGGGATTCGGCAAAAGATGGCGAGCGCCACAACTCTTTGAGCAAGGTCAATGGGCTGATTAATGGACTATCGGATTCTCGTAATTTGGTTGGTTCGCTCATGTGTTAGTGGGTGGCGGAGATGGAGGAAGGCGTGAAAAAAAAGTTGGTAAACAGGCGTAAACAAGGGTAAAAACCGGCGGGCTGTGGAAAATGGAGTGGTGGAGTTTTGGAGCACTGGAGTGATGAGAAAGAGGGGTTTCCATCGGCCCATTTCTCGTGGAGGCGTTCGGTGAGGCCTGGCATTTGCAAATTTCGCATGGGGCGATTTAAGCGCGGAAAGGGGAAAAGGTCATGTTGCCCGGGAACGTGATTTTTAGGGAAAAACGGACACGAATATTTTAGCCGCACGAGACCGCCGAGAACTCAAAGAAGCATTCAACCACGGATGAACACCAGATGGACACGGATGGGAGGGGAAAAGCGGAAAGCGGAGATGCCTTTAAAGAACACCACGGGCACTTCGGGAAATTCTGCGCCCGTTTCCGCGGCGTGCTTCCGATAATTCAGGCCGATGCAAATGATGGAGACCGGCTGGACGGGCGCGAGCAGCTTTTTCACCTCGACTTTTTCATGGGTGGCATGAAAGGAGTCAAAAATGTTGCCGGCAATTTTTAAAGCCGCACCATCCGGCTGTTGGCTCGCGTACACGCTGTTTCCTTTGCCATCGAGACAACGAATGATCTTCATAATCTATCTTCCCGCGCTCCAACCGCCATCAATCATCATCGTGCTGCCGGTGACCATGGCGCTTTCATCCGCTGCCAGGTAGAGGGCGGCGGCGGCGACCTCTTCCGGCTTTGCCATACGGCCATTCAATTGTGTTGACGCCATGTCACGATACGCCGCTTGCGGGTCGGGGTATTCTTTCAGGCGCGCAAGCACAAAGGGTGTCTCGACTCTCCCGGGACAAATGCAGTTGAACCGCACTCCGGTGTGCGAATGGTCCAGGGCAAGCGACTTGGTCAAACCGACGACGGCAAATTTGCTGATCGTATAAGCCAGGCGCTCTCTGACCGCCACGATGCCGCCGATTGAGGCCATATTGATCACGCTTCCGGATTTTCGCTCCAACATTCCGGGTACGAACGCCTTGCAACAATTGAATATTCCCCTGACATTGACCGCATAAAGTTTGTCCAAGTCAGCCGCCGTTGTGTTGATTAAAGTCCCTACGTGGCCAATGCCGGCGACATTTGCCAGAATATCCAGCGGCCCAACGGCCTGTGGCGCCTGTTCGCAGATCGCCTCCCGGGTCACATCCAGCGCGATAAATTTTCCGCCAATCCCGTCTGCGACCGCTTCACCGCCGCGCACGTTCATATCGGCAATCCATACGGTCGCTCCTGCTTCGGCAAACGTTTGGGCAATCGCCGCGCCAATACCCGACGCCGCGCCGGTGACCAGTGCGGTCTTGTTCTTTAAGCTAAACACGATAGATCCTTTCTGCGTTGATTTGAAATACTTTGGCCCGGTCAGCATCCTTGGCAAAGCGCATGAAATTTTGCACGGTGTCCAGCCAACGTTCGTAACGGGTCGCCAAAGTCGCCACCGGCCAATCGCTGCCAAATAAAATGCGGTCAAAACCAAAGCATTCCAATGCTTGTTCAAAATAAACCCTGAGGTCTGCCGGCTGCCAGCCTTTCCAGTCGGCCTCCGTTGTCAGCCCGGAAATCTTGCATGCCGCATTGGATGATTTTGCAAGCGTTTTCAGATGAGTCGCCCACGGTTCCACCTTGCCGGCCCGCACCTCCGGCTTTCCGAAATGATCGAGCACGAAAGTCACTTCGGGCACACGACGTACGAGTTCCACGACGGCCGGCAGCTGTTGATGATGAATACAGAGGTCGAAAGAAAACCCAAATGTTTTTAAAAGCCTGACACCGTCCACAAACCCCGGCTCCAAACAAAGATCCAAATGGCCTTCACTCTGCAAATTTCGCCGGACGCCTTTTACCAGCGGACGAGCGGCAAGCTTCTCCAGGTCCGCCCGCGCGTCTTCGCCTTTCTCAAGCGGAGCATGCGCGATGATGCCCCGAAGGTATGTTTCGTCCTTTGATAGCCCGCAAATCCAATCCACCTCGGCCAGACTTTCCGCCGGGTCGCAACCACATTCGATGAATACACATTTGCCAATCTTCGCCGCCTGGCTGTCTGCTCCAAAATCCGCCGGGAGAAAAGGCCGGTTTAACGCCGGTAAGGCGCTGAGCCAGGGATAGCGAAATCGTGCGGGGTCCCACAAATGCAAATGCGAATCCACGATGTATTCCACGTTCATGTCTCAGGCTGGCTTCAAGTCGCAACTGGCCCCCGCTTCCTGCGGCGTTTGATAAACACCATTGGAAACGCGGCAGGGGTGGACAAAATACTCGCGCAGATGCGGGATGTGTTCCAGGAAGACAATTTCCTGGCCCAACGCGATGTGATTGAACAAAACGAGGTGCTGGTGGAGTTGCCCCATATCTCCCACATGAGGCACGACAGGCACGCCGAATTTACGGCAAAGCAAACTGACCACGAGAAACTCGCTGACCCCGGCAACGCGCAGGGCATCCACCTGGATAAAGCCCGCGCACTTTGCGAGCAAATAGTTTTTGAACACGATGCGGTTGGGCACATGTTCACCAAGGGCCAGTTTGCTGGGCGCAATGGCATCCGCGAGCGTTTTGTGGGCCAGCACGTCATCGGGATGAGTCGGTTCCTCGATCCAGAAGGGGTCAATGGCGCGCAATTTCCGGCAAATCTCAATTGCCTGGGGTAAATTCCATTGCTGGTTGGCATCCACCATCACGCGGCCCCGAGC
>JASHVW010000265.1 GCA_030044395.1 Verrucomicrobiia bacterium | reverse complement strand
TTCCTGTCAAAAATACGGCCGCAGTACTGGCACGTGTTTTTGTCGCGCTCAAAAATGTTATGGCGTGTGAACTTGACTTCCTTCTTCGGCAACCGGTCGTACATGAAGAGCAGAATGATGCGTGGGACGCGGATGCGGAATGAAATGGCATGAACCGACTCCTCATGGGGCGCATCGGCGGAAAGGTCGCGCCATTCACTGAAATTGAAAGTGCGGAAGGAGCCGTCCTCGGCGCTGACGACGACCTGCGCCTGACCTTGAAAAAGCAGCGTGAGAGCGCGCCGGCCAGTGCAGACATTCACGGCCTGCCAGAGCCGGTTTAACACGAGCACGTGCTGATTGAGTGCAGTGTTCATACTGACAGGGCGGAAATTATCAGAACTGATGACTGCGGTCAATGCCTCGGTTGTTGACGGCGCTTGTGGCGAATGCTGCCCGTTTTTCGCGGTAATCAATCCGACGCCTCCTTTTGCGGCCAAGCCAGCCGGTCATCCCCTAAAGCGGGGATTTTTATCACAATCAATTGACCCTCACCCATCTGCATGGTATCATGGACTTTCCGTAATTTTATGCGACAAGAACTGCGTCGTCTTCTCCGTTTGGTAATCCTTTCGATTTTTTATCTCAGCTTGTGGCGGGTCCAGGCCAGCGTCACTGTCACTGTTCAGCCGGGCAATCAAACCGTGTCGGTTGGCGAGACCGTCCTCTTCGGCGCCACGGCCATCGCCACGGCGGGTGAAGTCGTTGAAAGTTATGAATGGTACATGTCAACCAATGATCAAAATTTCAACCCGGTCGCCGACACTGCGGGTTTGATTCTCACCAATGTTCAGACCACTTATTCCGGATATTATTTTGCCAGTGTCACCTACCTGTCCGGCGGCAAAAACCAATCCGTTTCCAGCCCAACGGTCACCTTGACTGTGAATCGCCAACCCCAGGTTGTCGCCCAGCCGGCAAGCCTGGCTCTCCCGGTCGGAAGCAACGCGGTTTTCAGCGTCTCAGTGGGCGGAACGCCGCCCCTCCATTTTCATTGGCAACAAAATGGGTCAAATCTCACCGATAATTCCCGCGTTTCGGGAAGCACCACCACGAACCTCGACATTCTGGATTTGGCCCTCACTGACTCGGGCAATTACGACATCGTCGTGGACAATTCTTACGGTTCAGCCACCAGCCAGGTGGCGAATTTGGACGTCTTTTTGGCGCAGCCGGTCTTCATCAGCCCCACAAACGCGGTCGGCAAGCAAGGGTACCCCTTCAATTACACGGTTGCCGCCACCGGCACAGCCCCCATCTCGTTTGGCGTCACTGGATTGCCGGACGGCCTGAGTTTCGATCCGACAAACGGGCTGATTTCAGGCATCCCGTCCGTTGCGGGCGTCTATGACATCGGCCTCTTCGCCACGAATGTTGTGCAGACAACCGCCGCAACTCTCGTCCTCACGCTGGCCGATGACATCCCCGTCATCACCAGTGCGACCAATGTCCTGGGCAAACAGGGGCAGCCGTTCTCCTACACCATTTCGGCTACCAACGACCCTGTTTCATTCGACGCCGCACCGTTGCCTGACGGCCTCAGCGTGGACACGACCAACGGCGTCATCTCCGGAGTCCCCCTCGTCAGTGGTTCGTTCCCCATTACCTTGAGTGCCACCAATGCCTATGGTTCCGACAGTGAAACTTTGACTTTAAATCTGGCGTCCGGCGCTCCAATCATCATCAGTTCCCTCGTCGAAAATGGAATGCAGGGGCAGCCCCTCACTTACACGATCATTAGTTCCAACAACCCCGCTTCGTTTACGGCCGCCCCGTTGCCCGACGGCTTGAATTTGAATGCCACCAACGGTGTCATTTCGGGCGTCCCGCTCCTCAACGGCTCTTTCCCTGTCACCATCGGCGCAATAAACCAGTTCGGCTCCGATAGCCAGACCCTCGCGTTAAATCTTTCCAGCGCCATCCCGGTCATCACCAGCCCATTGAATGTCACCAGCGTCGAGGAACAACTGAATTTCAATTATACCATCACGGCCAGCCAATCCCCAACCGCGCTTTGGGCGTCCGACCTGCCGACTGGGCTTGCCTTGGACACCAATACCGGCGCCATCACCGGCTTCCCGCTCTACGCCGGCAATTACAGCATCCCATTGTTTGCCGCCAATGCCTGGGGCGTCGGAACCGCCAACCTCCAGTTGACCGTTACCAACATGTCCATCACCAATCTCGTCATCACCAATGTGATGACTAATTATATGTCCCCCTATCTCGTGCAGTTCACGTTCTCACTCATGAACGGTGACAATCCCGTCACCAGCCACGCCGTCGTCGCCTCACCCACCTTGATGTCCGAAACCGCGTTTGAAGATGGCGTCCCCGTCAGCCCGCCACCCGATACCTCCGTCATCCTCCACCCTCAAAGCCTCAACCCCAAAACCCTCCAGGGCTTCCTCGTCATGGATTTCTCCGAAAGCATCGCCTCGTTTGACAATGGCGACACAAACGGAACTGGCGTTTCCGACGCCGTGTATGCCGAAGTCGCCGCCGCCCAAAGCTTTGTCAATCAGCAGCCGCCTGGCTCTCAAATCGGCGTTGTTGAGTTTCACCGCGATGATGAAGCGCCCCAGGAGGTGCTCCCCTTGACCACCGATAAAACCATCCTCGACAATGCCATCGCCGGCATCTGGAACAATTACGTCCAGGACTTTCCGGCCGGCTCCCGCTTGTATGACGCCTTGGGCGACGCTATCACGGCCTTGGGTCCGGCAAACACCAACGCCATCCACTACATCCTGTTAATGTCCGATGGACAGGATACCTCCAGTACCAACACCATGACCAACGTCATCGCCGCTGCCAATAAAACCGGCGTTCGTATCTACACCGTCGGGTTCGCCAATGATCTGGACACCAACGTCCTCGACACCGTTTCCAGTTCAACCCTGGGGCAATTCTTCAGCCCCACAAACTTGCCGGTTTTAACCCTCGATTTTGCCCGCCTCGGAAAGGACCTCAGCAGCCAGTATGTCCTCCGCTGGGCCACCTTGCAGCGCACCTCCACCCCGTTCATGCCCTCATTCCAGATTACCTACCAGGACCTTACGGCCGACTCGCCGCCCAACCCGCCTCCATTCATCAGCGGCACAAATTACGTGGTGGACACGAATACCATGCCCGCCACCACCAACGATGTTTACCTTTATACGACCAATTACATTATTCCCCCCTATACCCCCACTGCTTACGCCGGCAATGTTCTGGCGGGATCCATGCTTTTGGTTTCGAATGCCAACGTGAGTCCCCTTGAGGTTGCTCTGAGCGCGATTTACGTGCCTCGATATATCCGCGAACTTCACCTCGATTATCGCGCCAACTGGCCAGTGACCTTGAGCCTGGATTCCACCAACCCCGGCGAAATGCTCTACGGCTGGACATTGACGGAAACCAACGACGGCGCGGGCGGCCAATGGGCGCTCTTAAGCGCGCCGGATCCCTCCCTCCTCGCCGACAGCATTCCATTTGCCGATTTCGGCAACCTGCTGACCTTTTCATTCCAGGACCCCCGTGCCGTCGCCACCAATGCGTTCAGTAAATTCGCGGTGGACAACACCATTTACACCAACACCACCGATACCAATTTCTACGGATTCATCCTCTCCAACACCAACGCCTTTACCACTGTGTATCCCACCCTGCCGCCGCATGGAACTCCGATACCCTGGTTGATCAGTTATGGGTTCACCAGCAATTTCGCCGCCGCGGAACTGCTCGATCCCAATGGAAATGGCTTTGCCGTGTGGCAGGACTATCTGGCCGGGCTGGATCCACTTGAGCCTGATGCCACCTTTGCCGTTCAAATCGCACCGTCGCAAACTCCGCCTCAAATCGCTTTCAACACCGTCGCTGGACGAACCTATGCTATTGAATGGGCGCCGACTCCGGACGGCGATTGGATGGTTTTGCGCGACGGCATTGTTGGCACCGGCGGCGAAGTCGTTTTCACTGATCTCCGTAATTTGAGCACCGTCTCGGCGATGTACTACCGCGTCGTCGTCGAAGGCCCATAGCTAAGATAGCAGACGACGTTCCATATACCCCGTGGCAGCGGATGTGAGTCCGCTCTGACTTTTCCTCGAATTCAGAAAACATCCTGTCCATCCTGTTAATCTTGTCTCGGTACGTTACACATATCCGGTCACGCCCGGCCGTTGACCCGTTCCAGATTATTCTACATCTAAACCATACTTTTATCCATCTAAACCAGAGTATTCTCCATGTTATAACTATAGCCTGTTTCTCCTGAATGGGTTATTCCTCTTCTTAGGAAGATTGTGACAAAAAATTTGCAATTCTACCGCAGCGAAATATATTTGAACGTTAATCCCCA
>JASHVW010000264.1 GCA_030044395.1 Verrucomicrobiia bacterium | reverse complement strand
GTTAATTTTTAGCTTTAGAATTGTTTTTGCAAAAACGATTTTTCTGTGTATTACGAACCGATCGATCCACAGCTTTTCATCGCGAACCGGGAGCGATTGAAGCGCTTATTGCCGCCAAATTCACTGGCGGTCGTTAACGCCAATGATGTCCCTCCGGCCAACGGCGATGGATCGCTGGCGATGATACCCAATGCGGATCTGTTTTATCTGACGGGAGTCGCGCAAGAGCAAACGATTCTGCTGCTTTACCCCGATGCAATTGACGAAAAAAACCGCGAGCTCCTTTTCCTGCGGGAGCCTACTGCCGAGAATGAACTGTGGGAAGGACACAAGCTGACCCGGGCAGAGGGGAAAGCCGTTAGCGGCATACAGCAGATTCATTGGCTTCCAGAGTTTCCGCGGCTGTTCCACCGGCTTATGTGCGAGTGCGAGCACGTATTCCTCAACAGCAACGAACATTCCCGCGCCGTCATTGAAGTGGAGAGCCGCGAGGCGCGATTTGCTGCTGATACCATCCGCCGTTATCCGCTCCACGATCACCGCCGACTGGCCCCGCTGATGCACCAGTTGCGCGCGGTTAAGTCCCCCTTGGAATTGGCGCTGATTCGCAAAGCCTGCGACCTCACGGGAGCCGGATTTTTGCGCGCTCTCAAATTCATCAAGCCAGGCGTTCGCGAGAGTGAAGTGGAGGCCGAGTTCGCCCACGAATTCATCCGGAACGGCAGCCATTTTGCCTATTTGCCGATCATCGCCGCCGGGATTAACGCCTGTTGCCTGCATTACGCGAGCAACTCCTCCGTGTGCCGCGATGGTGAATTATTGCTGGTGGATGTCGCCGCGTCGTATGCCAATTACAATGCCGATATGACCCGCACCGTCCCCGTGAACGGCCGCTTCACGCGCCGGCAAAAGCAAGTCTATAACGCCGTTCTACGGGTATTGCGCCGGTGTACGGAAGCTCTCACGCCGGGCAAAAAGCCGCTCGATTGGCAAAAGGAAGCCGACCAACTGGTCGAAAAGGAATTGGTGGACCTGGGCTTATTGACCACCCGCCAGATTCGCCGGCAGGATTCGGACCGACCCGCTTTCAAAAAATATTTTATGCATGGTGTCGGGCACCCCATCGGCCTGGGCGTTCATGACTCCGCCAACCTGACCGAACCAATTCAAGCGGGCAGTGTCATGACGGTCGAACCTGCCATCTATGTCCGTGAGGAAGGTTTTGCCGTGCGGCTTGAGAACGATGTCCTGGTGACCGAAAAAGGCCCGGTGGATTTGATGGGCGACATCCCCATCGAGGCCGACGAAATTGAAGCGCGGATGCAAAAAAGCGTGAAATCTTTTTCGCCGAACGGCCAGCGGCGCCCGCCAGTATCAACCGGACGCCATTTGCCTCTGGCAGGATACTAATCGGAAAAGGAATGGCATCGCGGTCCACTGTCAGCGATTTGTGAAAAATTTTGGAATCATCGTGATATCTCTCGCAGTGTTGGCGTGCGCCATATCCAGCGGGTTGGCTTCCGAAAACGCCGCCACTGCGCCCCTCTCCGGTATCATCCAGCTCGATCCGCCGGATCAAGGTTTTTTTACAAAGGAACTCGTGTGCCACGGTATTCCCATCAAGGCCCCGGCCGTGGTGTCGGACCAGGCGCTCTATGTGGCATATCGCCGGATGTCGAGGCAACTGGAACATCTGCCGATGGTAATCTCCAACCTTGCGGCATCCGGCGTGGAAGTGCATATCATCGGGCAACATCAAGTCACCTCCGACCTCCCGGAATTTCGCGATCTCAAGGGAAAGCCACTCCCGGAATATCATGGAGAAACGATTGACCAGCGGACCCGCGGTTTGGGCGGAAAACTCACCTCGGTTGGTGAAGAAAACCTGCTCAAACTCAAATGGGATCATTACTACGGACGCGATATTCTGACACACGAGTTTGCCCATGCCATTCGCCAATACGGAATTCCGTTGAACGTCGTCCAATTGTTCAACGAACAGTATCGCCGTTCTCTGGCCGCGGGACTCTGGAAGGGAGCTTATTCGGCGTCCAATGCCGACGAATTTTTTGCCGAATTGTCCATGTGGTATTTCGGCACACACGGCGACTTGGGGATGATTGGCCCCAAACCGGCAAACGGGCCCGATGGCCTTAAGCAATACGATCCCCAAGCGTATAAACTCTTCGACGATTTTTATAGCGGACGAATCGCGATTGGCCGAATGGAGCCGGGAGGCCACCCGTGGACGGGAGGCGCAGATACAACAAACGAGCCGCCGGATGCCGCAAATTAAATGCGTCGGATGGCGGTCGTTTTTCAGGTCTATTTCCCTTCGCGTTTTTCCACCAAAGCTCCCGGCAGCAGGTAGACAAAAATTATCGCCGCGAGGGTCACGCCGGCATTGAGCCAGATCAAGTGGCTCATATTCCCGCTCAGAACATGCTCGTAAAGCATCGGCCCCGTCTTGGTCCCAATCACCAGGCCAAGGTTCCATACCCCAATGAGGACCGAATAGCCGAGCGCCTCGCTGCCCTTGGGCGTCGTCCGGACGATCATGTCAAAAAGCGGCAGATAGGCCAGATATTGAAAAAAAGTTCCGACACTTTCAATCCCCATCGCGCGTGGCATATAAGGCGTGTAAAATAAATACGGCACTGCGGACAGCGAGGTGACGAAAATCGCCCCGTACAACGACGCGCGCAATGGCATCTTGCGGCAACTCCACGCGTACACGCCCGAACTCAACAACGCCACGCCGTAACCCGCCAACCCCAGCAAGCCCAGCTCGGCGTCACTGTAATGCAGCGTCTTGGTCTGATACTCGTAAAAGCAAGTGCTGCGAAATGTCGGCACGGCTTGAATGAAAAAAATCAGGGCCGCTGGCCATAGCATTTGCCGGCGCAAAACGTTCTTAACCTGCCACCCGATCGAAAGGGCAACGTGTGACAGCAGCTCTCCGAAAGAACGCCGCGGCTCAACCGGCACCGTCGCCGGCTCGCGTAATAAGAACCATGCGGAAATACAAATACACATCATTGGTAAAATCGCCGCGGCGCTGGTCCAGCCCAACGCATGACTGGCCAGCAGCCCTCCCAGTGGCAATCCCAATCCGGCACCGAGATTCTGCGCGAAAACCCGAAGCGAGCTCAGTCTGCCGCTGACGCGGAATTTTTGGCCGGCCTCCACCAACAACCCCCCCGAAGCCGTGCTGCCGAAGACAATCGCTGTGTTCATCGCTGTGGCCAGGGCGAGCAAAACGTCGTAATTGCCGGGCTCGAGTCCCATTACCAGCCAGAGCGCCGAAGCCGCAAGCGCGCTCAGCACCAGGTACGACCGCCGGCGCGACCCGAATAACGGCACAGCATCCATCAAAAGTCCTGCCAAAAACTTGAAAGTCCACGGCAAGGTGGCCAGCGAAAAGAAGGTAGCCGCCTGGTCGCTGTTCAAGCCCATGCGCCTCATCAACACATCGCTGAACGGCAGAGATCCCAACCCTTGAAGCTGCACAAGGGTCGTGGCAAAAATCCCCGTGGCCATCACTGTCGCCACCGGCCACAATCGTTGCTCCGCAGTATCTGGAATCGTCGTCTTAGCTGCGGCAATGGCACCAGGCATAACTTTCCGTCGTGGATCAACGGCCCGTCATGGCCATCAGATGCGCGGGATAGCGCTCGCCTTCAACTTGGACCGCGGCCGCGGCGTGTTGGATATTGGCTATGTCTTTCCCCGTCAACCTGATGTTCGCCGCGCCGATGTTTTCCTCCAACCGATGCAACTTCTTAGTGCCTGGGATGGGCACAATCCAGTCTCTTTGCGCGAGCAGCCACGCAAGCGAAATTTGGGCCGGAGTCGCCTTAAATTCGTCCCCAATGTGCTTGAGCACGTCAATAAGCGCTTGGTTCTTCTCCATCGCTTCCCGCGTGAAGCGAGGGAGATTCTTGCGAAAATCGTTGTCCCCAATTAGGGTGTCCTTGGATATCGCACCCGTCAGGAAGCCCCGGCCAAGCGGGCTGTAAGCGACGAACCCAATGCCAAGCTCTTCGCAGACCTCAAGAATGCCGTTCATCTCCGGTCCGCGCGTCCATAAAGAATATTCGTTCTGCAATGCCGTAACCGGTTGGACTCGGTGAGCGCGACGGACCGTTTGCACGCCCGGTTCGGACAATCCGAAATGCTTGACCTTGCCCGCTGTGATGAGCTCCTTGACCATGCCGGCCACATCCTCAATCGGCACCCCGGGATCGACGCGGTGCTGATAGAGCACATCAATCGTTTCGATGCCCAACCGCTTCAACGAGCTGTCGCAAACCTCGCGGATGTGCTCCGGACGGCTGTTCAATCCGGCCTGTTTGCCCGTCCTGGGATCAATGGCGAAGCCGAACTTGGTGGCAATCACCACTTGATCACGCATCGGCTTAAGCGCCTTGCCCACGATCTCTTCGTTGGTGAAGGGCCCATAGGCCTCGGCGGTATCGAAAAAGGTGATGCCGCGTTCCACCGCCTGGCGGATAATGGTGATGCTCTGTTCCTTGCTCAACGAGCGGTCGTAGTTAAAATTGAGGCCCATGCAGCCGAAACCTATAGACGAAACTTCCAAATTACTTTTTCCAAGTTTGCGCTTTTGCATGGTTGACCCCTGTCCGGCCAGAGTCGGTCACCAATTTAACACGCTTGGATTTTTTGTCGCGCATTTTCTTCTCCACAACCCAAGTACGCTTTAAACGGCTGAAATTGAGGAAGAGCGCTCGGCAGGAGCGCCGTTATTATACGCCGGTCTGCTTCTATGGCTGAATTGATTTCGCGGATCAGTGCCAAGGAATTCTCAACAAAAGTGTTGTGCTGATCCCACGTCGCCCGGAAGCAGGTCGTTGACAGACTTCTCTCGCAGATAACGTTGTTTCATGGCTCGTCTTGTCGAGCCTCTCAAAAAATTGTTCCGACATGTTAATGCGCTGTAAGCGCCCGGCGGACACAGATTAAGGAAATGGCTGCGCACTCGGGCAAGGGAAATGCTGTAAGAAAAGAGTTGACATATTTCGGAAGAGGGCTGATTTATCCAATAATTGGCCCAGAAAGCGGCAGAATGGCGGAATCTCTGCAAGATTTGACAGTTGGAAAGGTATAGGCACAGGAAGGCGATTGTAGCTTTAAAAAAACAAAAAATTATTTGAATATGAAAAATCCTATTGTTTTTTTCGTGGTCGGAGCAGCCGCAGTCTTGGTAATCATTATTGCGATCTGTATAGGCATTGTCATAGGCCACCAAATAGGCACGGCATGGGCTCAGACGGTCCCGGTCAAAATCAGTTATCGCCGCTCACTCCTTGGAAACGGTTATGTCTTTCGTGTCACCGATACGGGAAGCAATGAGTTGTTTTGCACGGTGACGGTTCGAAATTCTACACAATGGAAACGATATCGCTTAGACTTGAGACCCAACCAATTCAAAGAAATCGGTGCATTGGATGGATGGCAAGCATTTCCTGGCGATACATGCGAAGTCGAGGCCGAGCACTTTACCCCAATGACGGGCACAATTCCCGAACCTCAGGGCACGCAATGACAATGATCGATTTTCGTCGCCTGTCAAAAGGACATTGGATGAGGGCTGGCTG
>JASHVW010000263.1 GCA_030044395.1 Verrucomicrobiia bacterium | reverse complement strand
CCGGGGCAACGTCCCCGGTCCGCGACGCCATCGCGTTCCGCATGCTGCGCATCATTGCAAAAAATCCCCTTGCACCACCCGCATCAAATCATTGACTGCCAGCATCAATTCCCCGCGCCGTTCAGCTTCCGTTTCATCGGATAGATCAATCGGCTGGCTCGTCGTTTGGGCATAGCGTTTTGTCAAAGCCAGGTGTTCATCCTGCCCGCCGAATGAACGAAGCAATCCCCGGACCTTCTCCGCAAGGACTTTTGCGCTCGCGATCTTTTTCAATGCCGATTCCGTTGTCATTTCGCCAGCGTCAACTTTTTTCAACAACCCGCACTCGAACAACCGGCAGCGGCCGGGGCGCTCGGCATAAATTTTGCAAAATTTGCCGTCAAAACAGGCGCATGGCTGTGGAAACGCGATTTTGGTTTTGCCCTTTTTGTGAAGGGACAATCCAAGTTTTTCAAGCCGCCTTGCATCGTCGCCCTTGCGCAATTCCACGTCGGCGAACAACGTGCTGTCGCAGCACAGGCCGCAGTTTGGACAGAGTTGGTCCACGCCGTTCATCGCCACAAATGCTTCGGATATTTCCGCTGCAGTTCGGATTTGATTTTGGGGTAATGTTCGCGCCAGAAATTCGCCAGGTCCTGTGTCACCTGGATTGGTTTCATTCCCGGCGTCAAAATATGGACGGTCACCGGCACGCGCGCCATCGCGATGCGCGGCGTCTGGTTCACGTCGTAAAGCTCCTGTATCCGCAACGCGATGAACGGCGATTTGCCAGTCTCATAGCTCACCTTCGGCATGCGGCCATTCGGCAGCAACAATCTCTCCGGGGCGTGTTTGTCCAACAATTCGCATTGAGATTGGGACAACCAGGACATCACCAGCGGTTTGACCTCCCGTTCCTTGATGTCCTTGTAACTTGTCGCCTCATGGCAAAGCTCCTCGATGATGTGCTTTTTGTCGTCATCGTCAAACGGCGGCAATTGCAATTCGGGACACTGTGCGCAAAGAAAATTCAGACGGGCGAGCCATTGGACGACTCCATGGTCCCAATTTGGCAGCGGCAAATGTTCGGCAAGGATTTCTTCGGACAAAATTTTGGCGGCGGCGGCGGCGGGCGGGGGGTCCAGCCGCTTCGCCGAAAGAGCCAAGCCGCGAAATTTCAAAAGTTCCGCGGCAACCACGCGCTTTTGCGCGGAATCAAATTGCACGCGCAAATCAGATTCCAAATCCTCCGGAAACAGTTCGCGCAGCCAGTCCGGCTCAATCGCCGTCGCCAATGAAAGAATTGTGTTTACCTCCTTGTCCCGCTTTTCAACCTCGCGGATTTCGGCGGCAACCAACAAATCCTTTTGTTGCACGACGCTTTCACGGGCCAGGACACCGCGCCGGTTGTGAACCAATTCGCACCGCAAGGTTCCCTGGTCGAGGCGGCGGGCGACCCGGTCGGAAAATCCGATGAGAATGCACTTTTGCAATGCCTCGTCTTTGACCTCGCGCGGCTGGGCGTCGAGGCCCTCGCGTTCGGCGATGCGGAGGAATTGCTCGAGCAACGGCCCCACCTGCCGCGCGGTGACGGCATGGATGCCCAGTTTGCGGCAGGCGTCCACGCGGAATTGATTTTTGGCGGCGTAGCTCCAGGCGCGCATAAGAATCCAAAAATCCGAGGACGCTTTTTCTCCGAGCAAATCTTCCCTGAGGCCGGCGGTGGCTTTGTCCACGTTTCGCAACAGCAAGTCGCGCCCCTGGGTGAGGGCGGCGACAAGGGCGGCCTGATACACGCAGCCGTATTCCCGGGCGGCCAGCAACATCCGCGAATACCGGGGATGGAGCGGAAACGCCAGCATTTTGTGTCCAATGCCGGTAATCGCATTATTTTTGTCCAGCGCCCCGAGGTCATGCAGCAATTCCTCCGCGTGGGTTAGCGAAATTTCATCCGGCTTTTCCAGCCAGCGGAACTTCCGCAGATCGGCGATGCCGGCCGCTTTGAGCGTAAGCACCACCTCCGCCAAATCCAGTCGCCGGATTTCGGGCAACTCCTGCGGTGGCCGATGCGCATGCTCCTCGCGTGACCATAGCCTCATGCAAACTCCAGGGGCCGTTCGCCCCGCGCGCCCGGTGCGCTGGTCGGCGGATGACTGCGAAATGCGCTCAATGAGCAGGGTGTTGATACCGCGATTGGCGTCGTAACGGGCCATCCGCGCCAGGCCTGAATCAATCACCAGCCGCACGCCGTCAATCGTCAGCGACGTTTCGGCGACATTCGTCGCGACCACGACCTTTCGCTGCTGATAGCGCGCTACGGCGGCGTCCTGCAACTTCGGCTCCAATTCACCGTGTAACGGCAGCAAAATAAATCCCCTGGATTCCGGGGTGTGGCGGATGGCTTCAATCGTCTGCGCAATCTCAAATCCGCCGGGCATGAAAACCAGAACGTCGCCTTCGCCGCCTGAATTGACATAGCTGGAAAACGCTTCGGCGGCTTGTTCCCAAACCGGCCGCTTGTCATTGTAAGACGGCTGCGCCGCGTATTCGATATCCACCGGAAAAACGCGGCCCCCGGATGAAAGCGTGCCGCACGGCGTTAGATAATTCTCCAACTCGCCCGCATTCAGTGTGGCGGACATGACGATGAGATGCAGGCCGGCGCGAAACTGCTCCTGCAGATCGAGTGCGCGGGCAAGGGTGATGTCACCGTAAAGATGGCGTTCATGAAACTCATCAAAAATCAAAACTGAAATGCCGCGCAGTTTCGGATCTTCAATCATCTGGCGCAGCAATACTCCCTCGGTGACGAACCGGATCTTTGTTTTGGCCGATGTGACATTTTCAAACCGGATTTGATAGCCGACTTCCTCACCCAGCTTGACGCCCAGCTCCTGCGCCACGCGCGCGGCCAGCAGGCGGGCCGCCAGGCGGCGGGGTTGGAGAATGACCACCTGGCCATCACGCAAAAAATCGTGGCGCAACAGCATCTGCGGCACCTGTGTGGACTTGCCCGAACCGGTCGGCGCGGACAAAATCAATCGCCGGTCGGATCTCACCCGCGAAATAATTTCGCGTTCGATTTCGTAAATGGGCAAACGGTCAGCCATCAGGAGTTTATTCTAGTGTGCTGTAACAGTCTCAGTTGTACGATGGCCTGTAAAAGCGGGATGTGCGAATGCAGTTGGCGTTCGGACGCTGTTCCCTCTCCGCTCCCATCGGGATGGGAGGGGGAGGGTCAGGGTGAGGTGAGGGTTCCATTTTGCGTTCATTGTATATAAGCGTTAGTCACACTACACTAAGGGCATAGCCGGGATAAGAAAACCAAACCGGTCAGGGAAGCGTGATTTTTTCGTCGCTCAAATTCCCTTGAATGGTCTCAATCAGTTCCCGAATCCGCTGCGCGTCGGCTTTCCGATGGCCGTGG
>JASHVW010000262.1 GCA_030044395.1 Verrucomicrobiia bacterium | reverse complement strand
CGTGAGCGACGTGCTGGTGCACATCGAGCCGTTGGGGATTCCGGCGGGACGGGGATCCCGGGAGGAAAGGTGATGGTGACCGGAGTGGAAGTAATCGAAAATCAAGGCCCGATGAAAATTTTGCGCCAGCTTTTGGACTGCGCCAGTCCTTCCGCGGCGCGCCAAAGCGCGCCAGCGCGAAGGCGGCTGGCGCTTTTAAAGGGGACACGCTACGGAAGGGAAAGATCTGTATTTTCCAAGCCCATTCCATCGGCGGAAGAAAAGCGGTCGCGATGGATCCGGACCGCAGTCCAAAACACAAGCGTTTGCCGGCCGCCTTGAATTTTACACGAGCCAGTGGCTAGATGGAAACCATATCGGCGGGTTCGAAGCGTTTTGTGATTTTCAGGCGCGCCACGCGGGCGCCATCCATTTCCTCCACGCGCAACTCGCAACTGCCAATTGTCAGCGTATCGCCGGCTTTCGGAAAACCGCCCAGTTTCTGCGTCACCCACCCGCTCGCCGTCGCCACAATTTCATCGTGCTCAATTTCCCCGGTGATTTTTTCCAATTCATGCAGCGGCAGCGTGCCGGAAATTTCCCAGATGTTTTCGCCCAATCGCACAACTTCGGATTTTTCCTGGTCAAATTCGTCCTGGATCTGACCCACCAGCGTCTCGAGGGCGTTTTCCAGGGTCACGATGCCCACCGTCCCGCCGAATTCGTCCACGACAATCGCGAAATGAGTTTTGCGTTCGAGGAATAGTTGCAGCAATTTTTCCACCGGCGCTGTTTCGGGGACGTAAATCGGCTTGCGCGCCAGCGGGATTAAATCCGCGCCGGATTTAACTTTGTCGCGCTGGGCATACAAGTCCTTGAGGTGGACAATGCCGCGGGTCTTGTCCAAATCACCCCCGTCGCTGATGGGAAATCGCGAGTAGCGCGTCTTTTCCGCCAGGGCGATGCAGTCAGCGATCGTGTCGTCCGTGCTGAACGAGGCGATTTCATGACGCGGGCGCATGATTTCACGCGCGACGCGGTTCCGCAAATCGAGGGCATTCAAAACGAGGGTGCGCCCTCCCGCCGCTTCGCGCGCTGAGGCAACCATCAGGCGCAATTCCTCCTCCGAATACACGCTGGCGGTGCTGGCATCCGGTTGAAGGCCGAGGGTTTTCAAGAGGAATTGCGCGGCCAGGTTGAGCAGGCGATTGAACGGATAGAACGTGAGGTAAAACCAGCGCAACGGAAAGGCCACCCACAACGCCACCGGCAGCGGCTTTTGGATCGTCAACCGTTTTGGCGCCAGTTCGCCCACGGTGATGTGGAAAAACGTCAGCGCGCAGAAACCAACGGCGAACGAAATGGAATGTTCCCAAATCAGCGATGCCACGCCGATTTGTGACAGCACGGGGTCCAGCAATGTGGTAAAGACCGGTTGCCCCAGATAGCCCAGGCCCAGGCTTACCATGGTAATGCCTAACTGCGTCGCGCTTAAATAGGAATTGATGTTACGGACGATATGCCGTGCGAGTTTTGCGCGGCGGACGTGCCGGGCCGCGAGCGCGTCCAACTGCGTTTCGCGGATGCGCACCAGCGCAAACTCCGCCGCCACAAAAAAACCATTCATTAAAACCAGCGCGAAGACCGCGATGATTTTTAGCGCGATAAAAATGGCGGAATCAAGGTTCACAACTTCATTTCCCCAAACATCACTTTCAAAATGTCTTCCAGGCCCACGACGCCGATTTCCCTGCCGTCGCGCCCAAGGACGATGGCCAGCCGCTCGCCGGCCCGTTGCATCCGGCGCAACGCCACTTCCAGGCGGGTGTCCTCGCCAAAAAACAAGGCGGGAGTCATGTGCGCCGCGGCGGGTTTTTGCAGATCCAGCTCGTCGCGGAAGAGAAGGCGACGGAGCACGAGCAATCCGCCGATGCGCCTTTTGCCGTCGCGATTTTCCCAGACGGGCAGTCGCGACAAATTTTTCCCGCGGGCCAGGGACAGGGCGTCGCCGAGGGGCGTCTGGGTTTCCACTGTGACAATTTGCTCCAACGGCAGGGTGATTTGACGGACAGTGAAATTCTGCAGGTCGAGGACGCGATTAATCATGGCGTGCTCTTCGCCGGTGAGCGCCGGGGCGGATTCGCGCATAACGGCGCGCATTTCCTCGCGATTACCGAAGAGCCTGCCGGTAAAAATTGAGCCGCCGGTTACGCCCAAAATCGTTCCGGACGCCCCTTCCACGAGCGAAACCAGCGGTGCCAGAATGTAATTGATGGGCCTGAAAAGAGGAGCGGCCAGAAGGCAGAGATGGTTCGGCTGGGAACGAAAGAGTATTTTGGGCAGTAGATCGAAAAATGTATAAAACAGAAAGACGACAACGGCAAAGACAGTCAATATCACCGGCCGATCTCCCGGGAACCATTTGTGAATTTTGGCCAGCGCGAAGCCGAGAATCAAAAAGTTCGCCAGCGTGTTGCCCACGAGGATGGTCCAAAGGAATTTTTCCGGATTTTCCAGGAAACGATTGAGGAGATTGGCCGACGGCTTGCCCGCGCGGGCGAGCCGCCGCACCCGCAGCCGGTTAAGTGCGAGTACGCCCGCTTCCATTCCCGAAAAGAGGAACGAAAACAGCAAAGCCAGGCCAAGCACCAGCCAACTGAGGAGTGCCGCGCCCATCTTATTTGATTTGTTGCACGAGCAATTCGCGCACGCGGCGTTCATCCACCGCCTGCGCCGTTAATTTCAAGCTGCGAATGACTGCCGAGTTGCCGGTTTCCGGCACCACGCCAAGCAAATGGGTCAGCAGCCCACCCATCGTTTCCACTTCAGGCACGTCGCCGAGTGCGGGAAATTCGCGGCGGAAATCGCCCAGGCGCATCGAGCCGCTCACCCGCCATCGGCCCGGAGCGAGCTTTTCCATCACAAAACCCTCCGGTTGCGGACCGGCCGGGATTTTGCCGACCAACTCGCCGAGAATGTCTTCCATGGTCACCAACCCGGCCACGCCGCCAAACTCATCCAGCACAATCGCCAGGCCGCGCTGCTGCGTTTGCAGAGCTTTGAACAATTCCAACAAATTCATCGTCTCCGGCACAAACGACGGGAACTCAATTACCTCCGCCATGTCAATTTGCGGGTCCAGCAACAGGCCGCGCGTATTTAGTATGCCGACAATGGTGTCAGGCGTTTCGTCATAAATCGGCAATCGCCGGTGCTTGAATTTCCGGGCGGCGACAACCATTTCCTCCACCGTGGCATCGTCAGAAACGCACGCCATGCCCGTGCGCGGGCGCATCACGTCGCGGGCGGCGCGCTGGTCCAGGCTGATGATTTGCAGGATGATTTCCCTTTCCGATTCGGCGAGCGTGCCCTGGCGATAGGCCATATCGAGCAACTCGCGATATTCGGCGTCGGTCAGCGCGTGTACGCCGGGCGGCGCGGCGATTTTTCTCAGGATCAACGAGTTGAGCCAACGCGCCAGATTATGGAGCGGGGCGCTGATTTTCTGGAAGACCAACAACGGCCAACTGACACGCAACGCCCAACGTTCCGGTTTACGCACCGCCAGCGTCTTTGGAAAGACCTCGCAGCCGAAGAGCACGAATGCCGCGAGCGAAATCATGGTCAACGGCAGCGGCCAATGGGCGTCGAAG
>JASHVW010000002.1 GCA_030044395.1 Verrucomicrobiia bacterium | reverse complement strand
GTCATTGTGCCGGGCGCAAAAGGTACGGGATACTGATTCCCTGCCATCCCTCCCGCTTTCTCAAAGAGTTGCCGGCGGAATTGATCGAAGAACCCGAGAGCACACCGGTGAGCCAGGAGAGGGGAAAAAACCTGTTTGCCGCCCTGCGCAGCGGGGCAGGATTTGAAACAGCTAAGTAATCCCGGCGTGGATATTCCTGCAATAAAGTTCTCTGCAATAAAGTTCTCTTGCTTTTTGCGCGCGCTTGTGAAAAAATTCACAAGCTTATGGCACACGTCAAATTACACATTCCCGGCCCCGTCGAAGTCAGCGAAAAAACCTTCAAGGCGTTTTGCTCGCCAATGATTGGCCATCGCGGCCAGGGATTCAAAGACCTTTACTCAAAAATCCAGCCGCAGCTCCAGCAGTTGCTTTCCACGAAGCAACTGGTCTTTTTGAGCACGTCATCCGCCTGGGGCATCATGGAAGGCGCCATTCGCAATCTGGTTTCCAAAAAGGTGCTTAATTGCATGTGCGGCGCGTTTTCGGACAAATGGCTGGACGTCTCCAAACGCTGCGGCAAGAACGCGGAGGCATTGCAGGTGAATTGGGGCCTGCCGATCCGCGCCGAACTGGTAGATGCTAAGTTGGCCACCGGCGAATTCGACGCGCTTACCGTCATACACAATGAAACGTCCACGGGGGTGATGAGTCCGATTGCCGAAATCGCCGCGCTCAAGAAAAAATATCCCGACGTGATGTTCATCGTGGACGCGGTCAGTTCAATGACCGGCGTTCCGCTGAAATTTGACGAGCTGGGGATTGACGTTTTGCTCGCCGGAACGCAAAAGGCGTTTGCCCTGCCGCCGGGTTTAGCCGTTTTCACTTGCTCGAAAGCGGCACTGCAAAAGGCGGCGGTCTCAAAGGACCGCGGTTATTATTTCGACCTGGTCGAGTTCCAAAAGAACGCCGAACAGAGCATGACGCCCAGCACGCCGAGTATCGCGCATGTCCATGCCTTGAGCTCCAAGTTGGATGAGTTTTTTGCCGAGGGCCTGGAAAACAGGTATGTGCGGCACCGGAAAACGAACCAGATGACCCGCGATTGGGCGGCGACGCATGGGTTCAATTTGTTCCCGGAAAAGGGATTTGAATCGCTGACGCTGACCTGCGTCAGCAACGGCGCCAAACCGGGCGGACGGACGGTGGATGTGCCGAAGTTGCAAAAGCTGGCCAAAGATGCCGGTTTCCTGATTGACGGCGGCTATGGGAAAATCAAGGGCACAACCTTCCGGATTTCCAATATGGGCGATGAAACCGAGACGACGATGGGCCAGCTCTTTGCCGCGCTGGACAAGGCGATGGCGCAGTTGTGATTTTTGATCTCGCAGCAGTCTGATGACGGTGCAAAAGCGAAGGTCAGAACGCCGCGGAACGATTGAGCGGGGCGCGTATGGAAGGCGGGCGGTAAACCGTTAACACAGGCACTCAAGCGGGATGCTTCATGAGATCTGATTTTCCAAATGTTCTGGACATTGAGCGAAACGACCGCCTTTTTGTCTCATTTGCGTGTTGAATAGTCTCGCCAAAGGCTCTATTCGCTGGCAGGTTAAACAAATTATGCGATTAAAAACGATTTTTGCGGTGTTCGTGCTGGGTTTGGTTGTTTCAGCCCGCGCCGATACGGTTACGAATGTTTTCACGTTCGTCGGGCATGAAACCTATCCGATTACAGATAACATCAGCCTGCTACACGTGGCGGATTTGCGTGGCAATGGCTTGAACGACATCATCGTGGCTGACAATGACCATTCCAAGATTGATTTGCTCTACAATGAAACGGGTAACACAAATCCGCCAGCGCCGCCGGCCCTTGAGGAAATCAACCAACTTCCGCCCGGCGCGCGCTTTCACATTGATTCCGTCCCAACCGACGAACGGGTTGCCGCGCTGGCCGTGACAGACTTGAGCGGCAACGGCAAACCCGACCTGATTTTTTACGGCGACGGCAAGGACTTGGAAATCATCCACAACCTGGGCACCAACGGCTGGAGCGACCCGGAGCGCTGGCACATTGATGACGGGAGCATGGACGCAAACGCGCTGGCAGTCGGGGATTTGAATGGCGATGGCCGCCCCGACATTCTTCTGCTTGGGGCCAATGGCTCGATTTATTTTTGGGCGCAGAAACCCGACCACACGTTCGGCGCACCGCAAAAAATTCCCTATTCGGGCACACCCAAGGCCATTCAGATTGCGGACATTAACGGCGACGGGAGAAACGATTTATTGCTGGTGGATTGGGACAGCCCCACGCCCTTCCGGTTCCGGCTGCAAAACGCGAACGGCCAACTGGGGCCGGAAATGTATTTCAAGGTGCCGCCAATTCACGCCTACATCGCTGACAATCTGGGAGCCAATTCCAATTTGTACGTCGTGACTATTGACCAAAATTCCGACCGGGCGGAAGTTTCGCGGTTCGTCGAGAAAACCGCGGAACCGTTGTCGGGGACCTTTCGCAAGGGGCAATTCCAAGTGCTTCCACTCGATAAGACAGATGCCGCGCATCGCGGCGAATTGTGGGCCGATGTGAACGGCGACGGCCGCCCGGATTTGCTCGTAGCGCAGCCGGAAAGCGGGGAGATTTCAGTTTATTTGCAGCAACCGAACGGCTCGCTCGCCTCGCCGGAAACGTTCCCCACCCTCGCCGGCATCAGCCAACTGGCGGCGGCGGATTGGAATGGCGACGGGCATCCGGAAATTTTCATGTTGAGCGAAAGTGAAAACGCGGTCGGTGTGACCGAATTTGACAAAAATGGCCGGCTGCCGTTTCCGACGTTGATTCCACTCGACGGCAAGCCGTTGGTGATGGCGGTAGGCGCCCTCAAGCCCGGCGGCCCGCAGACGCTTTGCGTTATTGTGGACAAGGACGGCCAGCGCTCGCTGATGACGGAAACTGCCGATGGCAAAGCACGCACACAAAAATTGAGCGCCAGTTTCAAGGGAAATCCAACCACAATGGCGATTCAGGACCTGAATCAGGACGGCCTGGCGGACCTGGTGGTGCTGATCCCCTATGAAAAAGTCAAGGTGCTGCTGCAAAAACCCGGCGGAGTTTTCGACGAAGAAGATATTGACCCACCCGGAGGGCCGACGGACCAGCCTTGGCTGGCAACGGCTGATCTAAACGGCGACGGCAAACCTGAATTGCTCCTGCCTCAAAAAAATTTCATCCGCGCTGTCGTACTGGGGCAGGAAAAATCGCCGGACGGAACCAATCGCTGGGTCTTCCGTGTACAAGACCAGATTAACGGCGCGCAAAGCGATTCCAGCATCGTCGGCGCCACGGCCGTGCCCTGCGGCGCTGGCAAAACTCCGGCGATTTTCCTTCTGGACGCCCAGTACAACCAATTGACAATGTGCGAGCGTGATACCAACGGTGTCTGGCGCGTGGCCGACAATGTGCCGTTGCCGGTCGCAAACTTTGACGGCTTGCGGTCCATTATGCTGGGCGGGACTAATATGCAGAGTGTTGCGTTTCTCGGGCAAAATACAATCGCCTGGCTGGCGCTTGGCGGTGATGTGTGGAAATTTGAAACGCTCGACGGCTACAACACGCCAATTGAAGATGGCTATCTGAATGATATTGTTGCAGGCGATTTGACCGACGATGGGCGCAAGGATTTGGTCTTCATGGAAACTGCGAAAAATTATTTGGACATTGTCCAATTCAACAAGGAACACAAATTGGTGCCCGGCGAACGCTGGCAGGTTTTTGAAGCGCATACC
>JASHVW010000261.1 GCA_030044395.1 Verrucomicrobiia bacterium | reverse complement strand
GTTTCTCCCGCGTGTTCTTTGGTTCTAATTCATCCGTCTCATCAGCGCAAGCTGTTTCCAGTTACGAATTCCTGACAAAAATTTTGCCCGGCAATTGCCGCACCAGCCGTTTCATTTCCAGGCTCAACAACGCCACGCTCACCGCCGAACTCGGCAGATTGCTCTGCCGGATGACTTCGTCTATGCTCCGTTCGCCCCCGTCCAGCGCGTCAAAAACTTTTTGCTCATTCGCCGATAGTTCCATCGCCGGCAATGTTCCCGTTTCCCCTGGCGGAGACGCCTTGTTCGACGACGGAAATAAATACTCGAACTCGCTCAAAATGTCCTCGGTGTCTTCGCACAGCTTCGCCCCCTTTTTGATCAAATCATGACAGCCCTTGCTGCGCGGCGAATCAATCCTCCCCGGCACCGCGAAAACCTGCCGCCCGTATTCGGTCGCAAAATTCGACGTAATCAGCGCGCCGCTGTGCAGGTCCGCCTCCACCACCACCGTCCCCAGCGTCATCCCCGCCACGATGCGGTTGCGGATGGCAAACGACTGTTTGTCCGCTTTGCGATTGAATGGGAATTGTGTGAGCACCGCCCCGTTCTCCGCGATGCGCTGGAACAAATCCTTGTTTTCCGGTGGAAAAACAATGTTGATCCCCGTCCCCAACACACAAACCGTCCGGCCTTTGGCCGCGAGCGCCCCTTGGTGCGCCGCCGTGTCAATTCCGCGCGCCCCGCCGCTCACCACCGTCACCCCGACGTACGCCAGTTGATAAGCCAGCTTGCGCGCCGTTTCAATGCCGTAATGTGTCGTTTGCCGCGAACCGACCATGGCCACCGCGTTCTTGTCCCTCGCCGTTAATTCGCCCTTGATGTAAAGCACGAGCGGCGGGTCGTAAATTTCCCGAAGGATCGCCGGATAATTCTCATCGGACGAAGTCAATACGTGGCAGCCAAAATCGGAAATGCGTTTCAACTCCCCGGCCAGGTCAACGGTCTTTTCCCAGCCGGCAATCGCCTCGGCGGTTTCGTCGCCGATATTGCGCACGCGGAGCAATTGGGATTTGGAAGCCGCGAGAATTTTTGGGGCTTCGCCGAAATGTTCGAGCAACAAACGGGCGCGCACCGGCCCGACATGTTCAATCAGGTTCAACGCGACGAGGGCTTCGCGGAAATCCATCCTCATGAAATAGCGCTTGCGGATTAAACCCGCAAGAATTGTTTCAACCGTTTCTTGGAGTCGGATAACACAGTTGAAACGGCCCCGGGCCAGTCTGCATTCCTGGACAGCGGGCTGGACCGTTTAAAGTAAAACTGTAGCCGGGCGGTAGCGTGAGAACCCTTCTCGCGCACGAGCGTGGCGCCTTTGCCCAATCGATTGCGCAGATACCCTGTCCGGCGTCTCGCTGGACGAAGCAATCCTATTAACGATTGAAATTCGAACCGGGGTTGGCAATCTCATTCGAGGAATCGCAGCCAAATGAAAGTGCCAAATACCCAATTAGCAACCGTGCCGGAGCGGAAGATCACGCATTATCTGCTCAATCCAGGGCATCCCGCCGGCGGCAGCAAGGCGGCGTTTTTCCTGCGTTTTGGATTTACCGTAGCCGAATGGCAACGGCTGGCCGAGGCATTGCTCCGTCATGCCCGTGAAAATGAGGTGGCAGCAATGGAACAAACCGCTCATGGCGACCGTTACGTCGTGGACGGGCCGTTGGCCGCACCCGACGGTTCGCGCTTGAATGTTCGCAGCGCATGGTATATTAATCCTGATAGTGTTATACCGCGTTTTGTGACCGCACACCCGTTGCCAAAATTATGAGCACAATCAAAGAACTGGATGCCGTGGCTCTGACGTGTGACCTGCCTGAATACAGGCTGGCGCGGGGTGACGTAGGCACCGCCGTCCTGGTGCATGGCAACGGAGTAGCCTTTGAGGTTGAATTTGTCGGCTACGACGGCCATACCGTTGCCTTATTGACGTTGGAACGCAACCAGGTGCGTCCGCTTCAAACGAACGACATTCCCCATGCCCGTGAACTGGTTGCGGCGTGATTTTTTAGCCAGGATTTAACGGCCCACTTATAAACGGCAGCCGTAGCGCTAAAAGGTGCAAACCCCACCCTTCCAAAATACAGCCCGCGAAAATTACTTCGCAGCCGCCGGAGCCGCCTTCTCTTCCTTCTCGCGCACCAACGTCGCGCCCTTGCCCAGCCGTTTGCGCAAATACGTCAACTTGGCGCGCCGCACTTCGCCCTGGCGTTCCACTTCAATCTTGTCCACGCGCGGTGAATGCACCGGAAAAATGCGCTCCACGCCTTCGCCGTAGCTGATCCGCCGGACGGTGAACGTCTCATTCAAGCCCCTCCCGCGTTTGCCGATGACCACGCCCGCAAAAATCTGGATGCGTTCCTTGTCGCCTTCCACGACCTTGGTATGCACTCTCACCGAATCGCCAACGCCAAACTTCGCGTCGTCTTTGCGCAACTGTTCCACTTCAATCTTTTTCAACAATTCCTGGTTCATAAATTCATTTCAACAAATCCGGACGACTCTCGCTCGTCCGCTTTTTCGCTTGTTCGCGCCGCCATTTTTCGATTTCGGCGTGATTGCCCGAAACCAAAACGTCCGGCACCTTCATTCCCCGATATTCCGCCGGCCGTGTGTATTGCGGATACTCCAGCAAACCGTGGCTGAACGATTCGTCCCGCGAACTTTCATCGTCGCCCAAAACTCCGGGCAACAGCCGCGCCACCGCGTCAATCACCACCATCGCAGGAAGCGCGCCGTTCGTTAAAACGTAATCGCCGATGGACAATTCATCGTCCGCCAGCCCCTCGCGCACCCGCTCGTCAAATCCTTCATAATGGCCGGTGACCAGCAGCAAATCCGCCTCTCCAGCCAGCTCCGCCGCAATCGCCTGGCTGAACTTTCGGCCGCCCGGCGATAACAAAATCACTCTCGTTTGCCCGCGTCGCAAACTCTCGACCGCTTCAAAAATCGGCTCCGGCTTCATCAACATCCCCGGCCCCCCGCCAAACGGACGGTCGTCCACCGTCTTGTGCCGGTCATGGGCCCATTCGCGCAAGTCGTGGATTTTCAAATCCAACAACCCCTTTTTGCGCGCGCGCTTGATGATGCTTTCATCAAGCGGCCCGGCGAACATCGCCGGGAACAAAGTAAGCACGTCAATTTTCACTGCATCGTCATCCTCAAATGAGGCTGACCACGAGGACAATCATCTCTTGTCCTCAACAATCTCCACCGAACATCGCAGTCCCTGTTTCGCGCTCCC
>JASHVW010000260.1 GCA_030044395.1 Verrucomicrobiia bacterium | reverse complement strand
CGTTTTTTGATGAAACCGCGGAGATATACCTGGTTTCACTGCTCAAAGGCGGACGGTCGCCCTTTACGCCGGCCGATGAATTGCATACCGGCGATGAGAAGTCCGACTCGCCGGCCAAAACAAATAAACCGCCTGCCGTCTTGATTGATTTGAACGGCCTCCAGCAGCGCACGCAGCGCGTGCCGGTGCCGCCGGGTAATTATTCAAACCTGACCGTCGGCGAAAAGCGATTGTATTGGATGTCCACGAGCTCCGGTTCGTCGTCCAAAAACAACGTGATGACGCTGGAAATCACAAACAAGGACATTAAGCCCAAGACGTACGCCGGGGATGTCGCTGATTACGAACTTTCCCTGGACCGAAAAAAAATCCTCATCCACAAGGGCGACGATTTTTATATTGTGGATGCGGATGCCGATTCGCCGTCACTGGACAAAAGCGTGGATTTGGGGAACTGGACTTTTCCATTGGACCCGCGCGCGGAATGGCGCCAGATGTTTTTGTCTTCGTGGCGGCTGATGCGCGATTACTTTTACGACCCGCACATGAACGGCGTGAACTGGCCGGCGATGCGTGACAAATACCTTCCGCTGGTCGCCCGCGTGACCGACCGCGAGGAATTGAGCGACCTCATCGGCGACATGGTGGGTGAATTGTCCGCGCTGCACATCTTTGTCATAGGCGGCGACATGCGGGAGGGGCCGGAGCACGTCAATCCCGCGGCGCTCGGCGCCCGGCTCGACCGCGACCAGGCCAACGGCGGCTACCGGATTCAACACATTTACCTGTCGGACCCGGATTATCCCTCGGAGATATCACCCCTGGCCAAACCTGGCGTGGAGTTGACAAACGGGGACATCCTGTTGGCCATCAACGGCGTCTCCCTCACCAACATCGCGGATCCTTCCGAGCTGTTGCGCAGTCAGTCAGGCCGGCAGGTGCTGTTGAGCGTGAAATCGCCGCATTCCAAACCGCACGAGGTTATTGTCAATCCCATCAGTACCGGAGAGGAAAGAAACCTGCGCTACGATGAATGGGAATATACGCGCCGGCTGGAAGTGGAAAAACTGGGCAAAGGCGAAATTGGCTATGTCCACTTGCGCGCCATGGGAGGCGACGACATTGATACCTGGGCGCGCGATTTCTACCCGGTGTTCGACCGTAAAGGACTGATCATTGACGTGCGCCACAACAATGGCGGCAACATTGACAGTTGGATCCTGGAAAAATTGCTGCGCAAGGCCTGGTTTTACTGGCAGCCGCGAGTCGGCAACCCAACGTGGAATATGCAGTATGCCTTCCGCGGGCAAATGGTTGTGCTGTGCGACGAAAACACCGCTTCGGACGGCGAGGCGTTTTCCGAGGGATTTAAGCGTCTCGGCCTCGGCAAAGTGATTGGCACGCGCACATGGGGCGGCCAAATCTGGCTTTCGTTCGATAACTGGCTGGAGGACAACGGCATTGCCTCCGCGGCGGAAACCGGCGTGTACGGACCAGATGGCAAAAAATGGCTGATTGAAGGCCACGGCGTTGATCCGGACATCGTAGTGGATAACCCGCCCCACGCCACGTTTGAAGGCCATGACGCGCAATTGGACGCCGCCATTGATTATCTTCAAACACAACTCAAACTTCATCCCGTGCCCAATCCACCGCCCCACCCGCCGTATCCGAACAAGTCGTATTAAGGATTTGGATCAATGGATTGGTAGATGGATTTGGTCGCGCGAAGGACGAGAAGGGGACAAAGGAAGTGCCATCGGCGTTAAGTGTTGGGCTCCAATATTCACCATCATGCATTCGTCTTCTGTGGATTAGCCACCATTAGCGCAGATGATTTGCCTGTTCAACAGCCACCACGCCCATCGGTGTTTGACCCAGAATGGAAAATCGGAATCGTGGGAGCGGAGTTGGACGGGGTAAAGGGAATCGGCGCGTTTGGCGACGATGCCTTCATAGAACTGGCAACCGAGTGAGCGGTTGCATTCTTTCAACAGGTCCCATAGCCGAGTGGGGGAATCCTCTTTTTCATCCCAACGATAGTCGGCAATGAGGAGGACGGCGTTGTCCGGGATGGGTTCATGGAGCCGGGTGTGGCCGGGGATTTTGGCGGCGGCGCAGGCGAAATTGAGGGTGTGGCGGCGCTGGTCGTAGGTGCCGGCGACGGGGAGATCGGGGAGGATGAGCGAGCCTCTGAAGCCAACCAAAGCAGTAAGCGGCCGAACATGGCTGACTTGATCGGCAACATGCCCTGAAGCCGCAGCGACCTCCAGCAAAATACAACTTACTTGCTGCGGATTGAGGCAGTGGCTTGTTCGAGGTTGTCCGCGATGGCCGTGAGACGGATGGCGCCCGCTTCGCCTGGTTCGGAACGGACAATCACCAGGCAGAGGCCGTGAAATGCCTTTCGCTCGTGCGATGGGAAGGCGGTCAAATCGGTTGGATCGCCGTTGTCGGTGGCGACAATTTCGCCAGGACCGGATACGGCGAAGTGAAGCCAGTTTTGCGCGTCAGGAACAACCCGTCCATCTTTGTCGGTAATGGCCACGGTGACAAAGGACAAATCCCTTCCATCGGCGGTGATTTTTTTACGGTCGGGCGTCAAGACAAGTTTGGCCGCGGGGCCGGTGGTTTGAAGAACGCTCGCGGCCCATTCGCGTCCGTTCTTGTAGGCGACCACTTTTAGTTCGCCGGGCTGATATTTTACGTCGTTCCAGCACAGGCGATATTGGTCGCGTCCCTTTTTCAGCAGGCCCTGCGATTGGCCATTGAGGAACAGTTCGGCGGAATCGCCGGAGGTATAAACATAAACGGGAGTGATTTGGCCGATGCGATCGGGCCAGTTCCAATTTTGCGGGACGATATGGGCCATGGGAAAATCCGGCCGCCAGCGGGCTTGATAGAGATAGAAACGGTCCTTTTTGAATCCGGCAAGATCAACGATCCCGAAATACGAACTGCGCGAGGGAGCGTCGTAGTTGTATGGCGTCGGCTCACCGAGATAATCAAATCCGGTCCAGACGAATTCGCCGGCGACGAACGGGTTATCATCCTGGCCTTTGAATTCAGTATCGGGAATGGTCGCCCATGGCGGCGCGGAAAGGTCGTAGGAGCTGACCTGGAAGCCGTATTTGCCGTCGTCCTTGTTGGTTTGGACGGGGAAATCGTATTCGCCGCGCGTGCTGATGCAGGAGGCGGTTTCACTGCCGAAAATCGGGAGACCGGGATTGGCCGCGTGGACGAGCGCATACTCGAACGGTTTGTAATTGTAGCCGAACACGTCCAGGTTGTTCTGGAAACCGTCGAACCCGGACTGAATATGGTCGCAGGCGGCGGTGGTGGGACGGGTCGGGTCCTCTTCGTGAGCAATTCGTGTGAGGTCGGCGCCGATGCGAAGGCCGGCCGGTGAACCCTGGTCGGGGACCTCATTGCCGATGCTCCAGAGAATGATGGAGGGATGGTTTCGGTCACGGCGCAACTCGGCGCGCCAGTCCTTTTCATGCCAGTCTTTGAACAGGAGATGATAATCGTTCGGCCGCTTCCCGCGTTCCCAGCAATCGAACGATTCGTCCATCACGAGCATTCCCATCCGGTCGCATAAATCCAGCAACTCCGGCGCGGGCGGATTATGGCTGGTGCGGATGGCGTTGCAGCCCATTTCTTTGAGGATTTGGATTTGCCGTTCGAGTCCACGGGTATTGACGGCGGTGCCCAGCGCGCCCAAATCCGCATGGTCACAGACGCCGTTGAGAGGAACGTGCTCCCCGTTCAGGAAAAAGCCCCTGTTGGCATCGAACTTGATCGTGCGGATGCCGAAAGGCGTTTCATATTGGTCGTCCAATTGGCCATCTTGCTCGACGGACGTGACGACGACATAGCGCTGCGGTTTTTCCAGGCTCCACAGCCGCGGATTGCTGACGATGAGCCGGCTTTCGCTCAACTGATTGGCATGGGCCGCCACCGCCAGGCCGTCAGTGGTACTGGCAGCGACGAATTTGCCTTTCGTGTCATCGGCGTTTAACTCATAGATTTCGTTTTTCACGGACAAGGTGGCGTCGGAATCCGAATCGTTGTCCACGGTGACTTGAATGTTTACCGTGGCGGCGGAGGGGGCGGCGTCAGGAGTGGTGACGTAGGTCCCCCAATGCCCGACGTGCATCGGCGCGGTTTTCTCCAGCCAGATGTTGCGGTAAATGCCCGCGCCGGGATACCAGCGCGACGAATCCGGGGGATTGTCCAGGCGAACGGCCAGGACGTTGTCGGCGCCAGGTTTGATGAAAGGCGTGAGGTCCAGTTGCCACGAGGCGTATCCGTAAGGCCAGCCGCCAACGTATTGGCCGTTAAGCCAGACATTCGCGTAAGACATTGCGCCGTCAATATCCAGGTAAATGCGGCGGCCTTGGTCTGACGCGGGGATGGTGAAATGTTTGCGATACCAACCGACGCCTTCCCAGGGCAATTTGCCGGTGTCGCCCGGGCCTTTTGGATCGAACGGGCCGGCGATCGCCCAATCGTGCGGCAGCGTCACCTGCTGCCACCCACTGTCATCAAAATCGGGATGGGCGCACGAGGCGTCGAGGTTGCCGGACGGGCGCGGAACGGTTTGGCCATCCTTCACGAACTGCGACCCCGTGGACATGACCCAGGATTGGATGTTGGTGTATGCCAGCAACTCGTTCAAATACAGCGGTTCGCCTTTCGTAAAACGCCAGTCGGAGTCAAAGGACAGCCGTTCGCGCGGCGCGGCCTGGGCCGCAAAAGTCGGGCAACTCAAGATGGCAGCGGCGCAGTGGCACAGGAAGACGAGGTGTTTTTTCATGATATTTCAGTTTTGGTCAGTCGTTAAGGAAACTTCCGGAACAAATTTGCGCCCTTCACACATCCGGAGCGCGGCTCTGTGAGCCGCAGCAATGTTCAAGTTTTCAGAACACCGTCGGATGTTCAAAACGTCTTTTGCCTGCGGAAGTTGCTGCGGGTCACCCGCAGTCGTTACACTATGGCGTGACAGGCCGCCCCGCGCTCCGAAAGCGTGTTCATATTGAAATAATGGCAACCTTTTGGCGCAACTTTGCACAGCCTCACAAATGTATGGTTTTGGCATCAGGCCGCATTTCCTGATGCCAGCGCGCGACCGGCGGGTGTAAAGTCGCGACATGCACAGACAAATCCGGTTGCATGCATTTTGGCCGGGCGAATTCCATAACATAGAATCCATGAGCACAATCCTGAACATAATGCGTTATGGTATGATTGCGGTGTTCATTTTAGTCGCAGGTTGCGCCACGCATCCAGTCAAATCCACCAGGGCTTCCCCATTTTACCTGGGCGCGGACATATCCACATTATCGCAAGTGGAACAACGTGGCGGCGTTTACATGGACGGCGACATGCCGGGCGACGCGCTGGCGATTTTTATGAAGAACGGCTGGACGTGTTTTCGCCTGCGCATTTGGGTGGATCCGACGAACGGTGTCAACGGGCTTGAATATACGACGAAACTGGCCAAACGGATCAAAGATGCCGGCGGGGTTTTGATGATTGATTTTCATTACTCCGACTGGTGGGCCGACCCGCAAAAGCAGAACAAACCGGCGGCGTGGAAAAACCTGGACTTTGATTCCCTCGTGAATCAAATGCAAACCTATACCGCGCACGTCATCAAGACTTTGAAGGACGCGGGCGCCACGCCGGATTTTGTGCAAATTGGAAACGAAATTACAGGCGGCATGTTGTGGCCTGACGGGCAGGTGAAGGTCCCGCTCTCCACCGTCAAGGTTTTTGGAGGCGACGTCCGGGTGATCCAGCCGCCGCAACCTTATGATGACGCCCGGCAGTGGGACCATCTTATCCGGTTAATCAATGCGGGGGTCGCCGGTGTGCGGTCGGTGACCACGCCGGCAGACCACGTGCGCATCATCATCCACATTGATTGCGGCGGCGATTGGCCGGTCACCCGATGGTATTTCGATCATCTCACGCGGGCGGGCGTGGATTACGACGTGATCGGGCAAAGCTATTATCCGAACTGGCACGGCACCTTGAAAAATGTGCGTGATAATTTGCGCCACACGATCAAGCGTTATCACAAAGACGTCATGATTGTTGAGACCGCATATCCTTCGCGCGACACGCATCCGTCACCGGCGGCGGCCAAAAACATGGTATGGCCAATGACCCCTGAGGGGCAGAGGGAATTTCTGGCGGACTTGATTCGCACGGTCAAAGCCGCGCCGGATGGCCGGGGCATCGGCGTGATGTACTGGCATCCCGAGGCCACATACATTCCCGGCATGACGGGGCGTTGGGCGCGGCCGGATCCCAACTCGTTGTTCGACGCGAAAGGGCATCCTCTACCGGCGATGGCGGTGCTGGATGGCCTGAATATTTCAAGACCGGACAATTGATACCTGCCAGTGAGTTTGAATGGAAACTAAGCTGGAAGACGGAGCGGGTAAGAAGGCGGAATGCAGACTGGCGCGGCACACAAGCCCGGGGGCCGAAGCCCCAATCAGTGAAAAAATTTGCGTGACAATTCAGGGCATACCATCAAGCGTAACTGTCAGATCACATGACTGAATTTCCGCGACAGGCCTCCGCCGCCGTAACCCCGCGGCCAGACGGAGCGGCAGCGCCGCCCTACCGGATTATTGGCAGCGTCCGGATGTTCTGTTGGCTGGTCGCGGCGGGGGTGGCGCTGGACGAAGTGAACGCGGCTGACGGATTTTCAGGTAATCCCCGCATTTTGCAGGTGACCAACGTTGTCCAGCTTTCCCAGGTCAGCTCGCAAAATCCGGTTCGGAGTTATTGGATTCGTTTGGAAGGAACGGTGTTGTGGGTAAATCCGGCCCGTGGAAAATTTGTATTGGAGGACGCCTCCGGGGCTGAGGAATTGGAGATGGAGTTCGCCGGAGCGACGCCGGCCGCAGGCGGGCGTGTGCGCCTGGAAGGCGAGTGCACCATCACCACCCGGGGCGCCGGATTTCAACTGGGAACCGTCGGACCGGTGGTGGGTGACGATGGCGTTCATACGATGGTTGAAAAGTCCGGGGCGGTTTATTTGCAGGCGGGATTGCGTCCGTTCCGGGTGGATTGGTTCAACTGGCACGCCAAATACGGCTTGGAAGTGGATTACCAGGGGCCGGGTTTGCCGCGGCAAAGAATTCCCGATACCGCGCTCTATCGCTCCCAAACCGCCGGTGACACGAACCTGGTGAATGGATTGGATTACGGGTGCTACGAAGTGAGCGGAGAAGTATTGCCTGATTTCAGCCAATTGACACCGGCAAAAACCGGGAGCGTGTCCAATTTTGACCTTGGTGTCATTCCTCACCCGGAGAACGTAGGCCTGAAATTCACCGGCTTGCTCCAGATACCCCGGGACGGCCTTTACACTTTTTACCTCACTTCCGATGACGGCAGTCGGCTGTTCATTGGAGGGCGATCGCTTGGAGTGGAAATTCTTGGAAACGCGGGATTGCCCGCCCCGCGAAAAATGATCATCGGCGAAACGTTGAGCCAGGACGTTCATTATCAACGTTATCAACGGGTTGAAGTGGAGGGGAAAGTCTCGTTTATCAGTGAACGGAAAGACGGGTGGCGCCTGGAATTGACCTCGGACACCGGCAGCCTGGACGTGGAATTGGCCGATGGAACAGGACTCAACGCCGCCATTTTGCTGAATAAGCGGGTGAACGTGCTCGGCGTATGCCAAAGCTCATACGACGTGGATGGAGAACAAGTCAGCGGGGTTTTGCTGGTTTCGGACAAGAGCGATATCCAAATCATCGAGCCGAAAGGCCCGGCTGCCACGAATGCGGGAAGCGAAAGTTTGCCCGTGTTGACCACCGCCAGCGAAGTGCATTTGCTGGACCGCGAGGAGGCGCAACGCGGGTATCCGGTCAAAATCCAGGGGGTGGTGACCTGCGTGTTTCCGGAGCGCCAAGCCTTCACCATTCAAGACTCGACACGCGGCGTGTATGTGGTGGACTCGTCCGAGAGCCGCTCTGTCCCACCCGAAATCGGGGAGTATCTTGAAGTCGTAGGCAAAACCGATCCCAGTCTATTCGCCCCGATTGTAGATGCAGACCAGGTGCGGGATGACGGCGCGGGACGCTTGCCGCAGCCGGTGCGTCCTTCGTGGGACCAGTTGATGAACGGAAGCCTGGACGGGCAATATGTCGAGTTACAGGGTATCATCACCACCGTTACCTCAAACGGGGTGACGCTATATACCGGAGACGGCCTGCTTAAATTGGAACTGCGGGTCACAGGGACGCCGGTTGCCCAACTGGAGCGTTACGAAGACGCCGTGGTCCGCATCCGCGGGTGTTTGCTCGCATCCTGGGATTATCTCACGCATCAGGTGAAAGTGGGTGAGTTACGAATCTATGGAGCGGAGATTTCCGTGGACGAGCCGGCGCCCGCCGATTTGTTTTCGGTCCCGCAAAAGACCGTGGCAGGCTTGTTGCAATTCAATCCGCAAGCCGGTGTCTTCCAACGGGTGCAGGTTGCCGGCGAAATCGTCCACGCCGAGCCGCCGGAGTACCGGCTGATGGATGGGACGAATGGATTGCAATTTCTCCTGAAACAACCGGATGCAGATTTGGCGGTGGGCGACATGGTGGAGGTGGTGGGATTTCCGGGATTGAACGGCGCCTCACCCTTTCTGCACGAAGCCGTGGCGCACAAAATGGGCCACGTTGAGCTGCCGCCGGCCGTAAAATTATCGGCGGACAATTTGATCCAGTCGGTGTATGACTCGACGCTGGTGACGGTTGACGGAATATTAGTCAGCTTGCGGGAAACTGGCGCGGGACAGGCGCTGGAAATGCGTAGCGGCGTCCATACGTTTATCGCGCGGCTGGATGGGCGCAACGAGTCGGTGCGCTCACTGGCGCCCGGCAGCCGCCTGGAAATGACCGGCGTCTATGTCGGCGAAGGCGGCAACCGGGCGATGGGACAGGACATCACGTCGTTTGAATTATGGCTTAATTCGCCGGCGGACATCCAGGTGCTGGCGCGGCCCCCCTGGTGGACTCTCGAGCGTTTGCTGATCATCGTGGGTCTGTTGATTTGCGTGTTGACGGCGGCGGTATTGTGGATAACGCAATTGCATCGGCAGGTGGAACAGCGCACGGTGGAACTCGGAGCGCAAATCCAGCAACGCCAGCAAGTGGAACATCAACGGGCCATGGAACAGGAACGGGCGAGGATTGCGCAGGATTTGCACGATGAACTCGGCTCGGACATCACGGAAATCAGCATGTTGGCGGCTCGCGCCAAGGCCGCCACGGCGCCGGACGACAAACGAAATCAATACCTGCAACAGATGAGGGAAAAAGCTGTGGAAATGGTGGCGGCACTGGATGAGATAGTCTGGGCGATGAATCCGGGACACGATTCGTTGGGTTCCCTCGTTAGTTATTTCTGCCTCTACGCCGAGCGCTTTCTCGGTTTGGCGAATATCGCCTGGCGGCTGGAAGAAAAGCCAGGAGCCTCCGAGCACACGGTGGATTCGCGCCGCCGCCACCAATTGTTTCTGGCCTTCAAGGAAGCGTTGACGAACGTGGTGCGCCACTCGGGCGCTTCCGAAGTCCGTCTCGGCATCCGGGTGGATGACGGGCAGGTGCGGCTGTCCATCGCCGACAATGGCCGCGGCTTTTCCACGGAACTCCACACCGAGGAAATGGACGGGCTGAATAATATGCGCCAGCGCATCGAAAAATTGGGCGGGCGCTTTGAAATCACGGGAGAGACCGGCCAGGGAACCACGCTGCGATTTTACGTGCCTTTAAGTTCATGACCAAAATTGCCATCGTCGAGGACAACAAAGTGATCCGGGAAAGCCTCACGGAATTTGTCCACGCGGACCCGGAATTCCAGTGCGTCTGCGTGTGCGCCACGGCGGAGGACGCCCTGAAAAACCTCCCGAAGCACCAGCCGGACATCGTGCTGATGGACATTCAACTGCCAAACATGTCGGGGATTGATTGCATTGCCCAACTGAAGCAACTTTTGCCGGCGGTCCAAATCATCATGGTGACGGTGTATGAGGACACCGAGCGCATCTTCAAAGCCTTGCGAATGGGAGCGTGCGGGTATCTGCTGAAGCGTTGCGCGCCGGAGGAACTCATCGCGGCGATTCATGAAGTCCGGCAGGGCGGCGCACCAATGTCGCGCGAAATCGCGCGCAAGGTCATCTCGTCTTTTCAAGAGCCGGTCACGGCGGCGGCGGCGGTGGAGGACTTATCGCCGCGGGAGCGGGAGATATTGGAACTCCTGGCGGCGGGATTTGCGAATAAGACGATTGCCGACCGGTTGGGATTGACGGACGGCACTGTGCGCTGGCACTTGCGGCACGTGTACCACAAGCTGCACGTGCGGTCGCGGACGGAAGCCGCGCTGAAATTTCGGACGGCTAAGACGGGATAAGAAGAAGGGGCAAAGTGAATCGTAATAATATCAAAACAAGACAAGTTGGGTTTTCTTGCATTCATGTTTAATTACCAGCCTTTGGCAGCCTTCTGTTTGCGACATGAAGGACCGCGTAGAAGGCGGGTTTGGGCTGGTCGTTACCGTCGAACAGCAGGGGACGGCCTCGGGCGCGCCATGAGACCGCGTCATTCACCCCCCAAAATGTCACAAGCTTTACGGATTTATGCTTAATGAACGCTCGAAAGAGATTTGAATACGCGTCGGCCAGCTTCTGGTCAGCGTTGCTGACCATCTCACCCTGGGTAGCCGAGGCATTGGCGGAAACATCCCCGCTGTTGCTGCGCTGCCCGCCCCGCGCGCCATTGACGTCGAGTTCGGTGATGTGAATGGGCAACCGGAGCGTCTCCAGGTCCGTCAGTTCCTGGTCTTCCTGCGCGAAGGATGGGGAACTGACACTGACATGAGTCTGCGAGCCGATGGCCATGACCGGGACGTGTTGAGCTTGCAGCGATTTTATCAAAGTAATCAGTTTGTGACGTTTTACCGGGTCCTCCAATCCGTAGTCGTTGTAGCGGAGGATGGCATGAGGGTCGGCCTCATGGGCGTATTCAAAGGCCTTGGCGATGAAGTCGGGCCCAATGATTTGCAACCAGAGGGACTTTCGCAGGAGGTTGGTGCCATTATCGGCCACAGCCTCGTTGACAACGTCCCAGACCTTGACCTTCCTCTTGTAACGTCCGACGACGGTGAAAATATGTTCGCGCATGCGCTCGAGCAACTGGTCACGGGAAGCACGGGGCCCGCTGAAACCGAAGCCGCCGCCGAATCCAAATCCCACGGAGTCGCCGCCCGGCGATTCCGGCGGCGGGTTGGTTCCCCGGAAAACCCAATTGGGCGTCTGGTTGTGCCAGACCAGCGTATGCCCCACGACATACATGTGGTGGCGCAGGCCGAAGTTCACGTAGGCGTCGGCCGGACCGAAATTGTAGCCATCCGGGCCGGGTCGAGGTTGGATGATCTGCCATTTCAAGTCGTTTTCCGGGGAAATCTGGTCGAACTGTTCCTCGACAAGGGCAATGTCTTTATTGATCTGTTGCCGGGTGCGGTTGACGTTGTCGGCGTGGACGGCATCGCCGGTGGCGATGTCGCGGTTAATGGCCACGCCAACATGGAAATGCCTTTTGTACGCGGCCTTTAGAGTGGTTGGTTGATTCGGGTTGGTCGTGGCGCAACCGGTTAACATGGCGGCGGCAACCAGGCTGACATAAAAGCCGGCTGTTCGGACAGGAAGCTTCATATACGCGTTTAGAGAGTTTATTGTGCGACGTAATTTGATTTCGTTTGTTGGGATACTTTCAGAAGTCGAGGCTAACTCATGGCCGGAACAGGCCTTTTGCTGAACGTTCCGAAATAGGCCAGAATCTGGTCACGCCATTTCGCGGAGTCAGCGACTTGAATCGCCAGGCGGTCGGCGACCTCCTGGTGCCGGCGTGAATCAATTTTGCCGGCCAGAGATTGCCAGGTTCTCTGTAATGCCGCCGCTTGCGCGGCGCCCACGTAATACTTCGCGCAAAGCGCGTCCCATAAAATTTTTCCCGACTTGGTGCGGTAATCCCAGGCGCAGCGATGAAACCAGAGAAGTAATTTTTCCGGGCACGTGGCGATGTCATCGAACATGTCGCAAACCGGCGGAAAGTATTGTTCCACCGCGCGGTCGCCGTTTTTGGTGCGGTCAAAGCCGATGCCCTCCACCGAGGCTTGATTATAATAAGTCGCGGTCCAGTCGGCTTCCGGCGCCTGATTATTCCACGGCTGAGGCGCGTAATGGTCGCCACCGATCATGTGATGCAGGCCGAGCGGCATGGTGTAGTTCACGAAGGTTTCGCGCGAGCCCATCATCATCTCACGGATGACTGCCACAGTTTCGTCGTGGTTGGTGAAGGTCATGCGTGTCCACTCCTCGGCAATTGTGCCGGCGGAGAGGAACGGATTCCACGCCAGACGGCCGAAGGCAAACCAGTTCGACTGCGAGAAATGGTGTCCGCACCAGTTCGTGTCCAATCCCGGGTTGGTGACGGAAACCAATCCCGTGAGGCGGCTCGGATAAACCTGTCCCGCCAGGACATTGGAAACCGTTGAACCGCCGCCCATCGCGTGGGTGTCCGAGTCCAGAAACTCCGTCCACATGGTGCCGAGGTAAACGAGGTGTTTCGCCTGGCCGAGGTACTCCTGCGTCGCCTGAATTTCGGCGATGACGGACGTCTGCTTGAGGCCGCCGAAGAGCGGATGAAACGGTTCGCGCGGTTGAAAATCAAGCGGGCCATTCTTGACCTGCACGGCAACGTTGGGGCGGAACCGGCCATCAAGCCGGGTGAATTCCAGATAGGCCCGCTTGACGCGATCGGGGTCAATGTCCTGGTCATAAACGAACGCACGCCAGATGACGTTGCCATTGTGCGGAGCCAGGGCATCGGCCAGCAAGTTGGCGCCATCGGCGTGAGTGCGCGCGTAGGTCTTTGGCCCGGGCTGTCCCTCGGAGTTTGCCTTGACGAGAAAGCCGCCGAAGTCGGGAATGAGTTGGTAAATTTCATCGGCCTTGGCCTTCCACCAATCGGCCACAGTTTTGTCCAGGGGATCGGCGGTGGAGAGGCCACCGAGGAGGACGGGCGAGGCGAAGTTGGCGGAGAGATACATGCGCACGCCATAAGGACGCCACACGTTCGCAAGGGCGGCGACTTTGCGGAGATAATCCGGCGCAAGGATTTGTGGGTTGGCATTGACGTTGTTGATGACTGCGCCGTTGATGCCAATCGAGGCGCACGCGCGGGCATAATCCACGTAGCGCGGGCTGAGCTTGTCCGGCAGTTCATTCCACTGCCAAAGGGACCGTCCGGCATAACCACGCTCGATGGTTCCGTCGAGATTGTCCCAATCATTCATCAATCGAAGCTGGAGGGCAGGCCGTTCGGTAATTTCGAGTTTGTCAATCGGCCGGCCGGTTTGCATCAAACGCAGGAAGTGAAAGGCGCCGTAAAATGCGCCGAGGTCGGTATTGGCTGCGACCACCGTCATCGGCTGGCGTCCGACGCGCGCGGAGCGAACGATGAAACCTTCGTTGCCAATGGCGCGCAGGTCGGCGGACCAGTTCAAATTGCGGACGAGCGGCGAGGTTTCAGGCGTCCCGACGACAACGGTTCCCGCTGCCGGGGCGGCATCGTTCAGAGGAATTGCGGTTCCCAATAGGGTCGCCGTTGCCAGGCGCAACTCATCCCGGATGGCCGCGCAAGTTGCGGACGTGCCGTCCACGCGGATTTGCCGCACAAAGCGGGCGTGGCTTTTGGCGGCGTCGCCGGGCGGCGCGTATCGGAGCCAGAGTTTGTAGCCATCTTCATCCAATGGTTGCACGGGCGGCTCGTCGGCCATTCCGCGGCTGGTATAGCGACCCACACAGAGGCTGGCAGCGCCCGCCAGGCCAACGGCCACAAATTTTCGCCGGTTGATTTTCATGGTTGAACTTATTTTAGTGCGAACGCTGTATAGGAGTGTGGCAGGACGGTGAACGTGAATGAGGTGCGCGGCTGGGTGGCGGGGCCCCGCCCTCCAAAACCGCCGCCAAAACCACCAAAGCCGCCTCCGGTTGCAGGCGCGGGCGCCGTCTCTTTGCCAGTCAGCAAATCCTGAATTTCCGCAACTTTCCCGGCGACGGAAACGGTCACGCCGGCCGCCGTGGGCAAATAGTTTTGCACGATAAACGTATTGTTGTCGTAACGGAACAACGCAAGCTGGGCCGGCGCAGTGTCGAGGCGAATTGGTTCGGAACCGCCCAGCGTTTGACGGATGACGGAGAGGACGGCGGGAGGAAAGGCATAGAGATCAGCCGGATCATTGGGAATGGTCAGGACATAGAACTTGCCTTTGGAGTAATCGCAGGAGAGGAGGATGGGATAGGTCGTGCCACCGGGAGTGACGCCCAGGACATTGCCCCAGGCGTCGTGGGTGAGAATATTGAAATACTTGATTTCAGGAACCAGGATTTGGCGCGGCGCAGCATACGGGTCGGGCCCGCCACCGGGGCGGCCGAATCCACGTCCCCGGAATGGAGAGCCGGGTCCGGCCGCAAAAGTGAATCGCTCGATGGGCACCGTAACGCCGGTGGTTTGCAGTTCGCAGATATCTTCGATGCCCTTGCCTTGCATCGCGCGCAAAAAACCGGAGGTGACACAGACCGATTTGCCGGCTTCGAGTTGCGCTTTGATTTTCCGGATAATATTGCGATCGAACTTTGCCTGTTCGGTCAGAAGGACCATATCGGCGTTGGCGGGAAATTGCGGGTAGATATCCATGGGCAAACCAATCATGCCCAGGTAATCGTGGAGGAACTCTTCACCGGTGGCGTGGTAGGGCGTGTAAGATTTTATTCCGACGGGCCTGCCGACCTGCGCGAGTATCGGGTCCACCTGACCCAGAGTATAGGCGGCAATATCGGCGAAGGTGGGATTTTCATCGGGGCCAATGGTTTTGAGAACGTCATTGACGTCAAGGCTGGTGGGCTGGTCCGCCCAGGCGCGATTGGTAAGGGCAAAGCGGGGAACGGGGCGGATCATGCCCGCGTAGTTGAAGCAGCACATTTCCGGGCAGCGCGCGAAAACGGTATCGAGGAGCTGTTCGGAATAGCGGTCAATCGGAAAGGCGCCGCCCTGGTCAACCCATCCCCCCTTGTTGACGCCGGGTTTCAAGTTGTCCATGAATCGCATGATGTCGTAGCTAAGGTAGGGTTGAAGATGCTGTTCCTGGCCGACCCAAAGGCGGGATTCCGTGCCGCTGAACATTCCGTCGTCGAGGAGCGGCACTTTTTCAGTGTCATTACCCAGGCCGGCATATTGGTCATACCAATTGGCCATCTTGATGACGACCTTGCATCGTGGATTGACCGCCGTTGCCGGTTTCATAATGAGGTCCTTCACGGCCTCACGCATGGTGTCCAGGCGATATTGGGTCCAGGTCCGCCTGCCTTTGGCCCTGATGTCGTAGTCGGTTTTGCGATCGAAAAAAAAGTAGTCGTCGAGGAGGATTTCGTCGAAGTGACGCGCGGCCATTTCGACGGCTTTTTTGGCAAATGCGCGGTCATCGGGATTGGAGTAGTCGAATCCCTGGTAGCCGTTGGCTTCGCTGATACTGAAGGCAAGGCCGCCGCAGACCTGGACGCCCCGGGCCTGGTAGAACCTCTTGAGTCTTTCGAGTCCGGCTTCATCCACCAGCGTATGGTTGCGCATGACCTCAAGATAGATTTTGTCAACCTTGAGGTTGCGCGTCAGATTGGTCCAAGAGCCGGCGGGGTCAAGGTCGCCATCCATGAGGTTCTGCACGGTTCCCTCGGTGGCATAGGTGGAGACGATGAAACTCTTGTAATGGCCCTGGGCGTGAGCGGAGGGGACGCAGATCAGCAAAGCCAGGAGCGCGGCCAAGGAACGGAGCGGCGATTGCGGATGTTCTCTCATTGCGATGACGTCATGGTATTTATCCTTCGCCGCAGGCGTCAAGGTCAGGGGGCAAGATTAAGACAATTGTCCATCACTTTGTTTGCAAGGCGAATATTAATTTACCGGGGCCTGCCATTCAACGTCCCCAAAGCCATGCTCACGCATCGCATCCCAGATGCTGCGCGAGGTGATTGCTTTTAAAGCCAACGAAAAAAACACGGCATGATTTCGTCATGCCGTGCCCGTGAAAGCAGACGCTCCTGGCTTACGCGCGACGCCGGAACAGTGCCAGCGGCAGCACGCCCAACCCAATCAGGGCGAGCAAGGAAGGTTCGGGAACCGGAACCGACGTGATCTGGATGTCGCTAAACTCCGCAGTTCCGGCGTTGGGACTGTTCGTACTTCCAGTGGTCTGGATTTGGAAATAGCCGCCAAGATTGTCGCCGGTGCTGCTGCCAACCCCTGCGCCGGACAGGTCGAAGTACGTGTCGCCCGCCGATGATGCCGCATACTCCCCGTCAACAGAATACTGAAATGCCGGGGCGCCGGTATTCGGGTCAATGACATAGTTGAACCCCAAGGTAATTGGTTGGCCTACAGTGTAGTTGGGAACCTGGGCGCCCGCACCGGGATACCCACCAGCAGCCGGGGAGAATGGGTAATAGGAAGGCCCTCCACCCTGGAAGATGACGCCGCTATTGACAACGAAGATTTGGCAGTTGCCGCCAAAGCCACCGCTTGGATTGGCGAAGAAAAATCCGCCTTCCATATCGTAGCCGCTCGTGCCCCCGGACAACGTGAGGATGAACGAAGCATTGAAGTAGTCACCACTTTGAAAATTGTA
>JASHVW010000020.1 GCA_030044395.1 Verrucomicrobiia bacterium | reverse complement strand
GCATTGGCGAAGGTGTTGCCGAGGACGAGGGTGGCGAGCAAGTCCTGGGGTTGTTCGAGCAATTGAGAAACGACTTTGCCGCGCAGGGTCTTTTTTTCGGCAAGCTGCGCCACCTGCCAGCGGGCGAGGGAAAACAGCGCCGTTTCCGCCAGCGCGAAGAAGAAGCTCACGCCTGCGAAAATCACGATCGCCGCGACGGCTGCCGTCATGGGCGGATTCTAAAAAGTTCGGAAGTGAGCAGAAAGCAAAAAGCAGAAACCAGCGCAAAGGACCGGCCCGCCCGCGCCGCAACGAAAGAAGATGCGCTCATGCTAAAATTATCTGCAGAAATCGGGTTCGGGTAAGGGACAAATTCATTTCACTCAAGCGCCGAAAAGGATTCGTCGAAAACCTGGAGCAGGAAATCCGCGTCGGCCGGGGTGATGCACATCGGCGGCGCGAAACGGATGGTCTGCCCCCAAAGGCCGCCTTTGCCAATCAACAATCCAAGCTCGCGCGCATTTTCAAGCACCTGCTGGCATTCGGCCGACGCCGGCGCTTTCGTCGAGCGGTCTTTCACCATCTCGATCCCCAGCATTAAACCGCGGCCGCGGACATCCCCGATAATTTTGTGTTTGTCCTTGAGCTTATTCAGCCCGGCCAAAATATAATTTCCGAGCTTGAGCGAGTTGGCCTGGAGATTTTCCTTGTCGATGACTTCCAGCACCGCGTTGCCGATGGCGCTCACCACAGGGTTTCCGCCGAATGTGTTGAAGTGGACCTTGCCGACGAGCGACTGCGCGATCCTGGGCGTGGTGACGACCGCCCCGAGCGGCGCGCCATTGCCGATCCCCTTGGCCATGGTCACAATGTCCGGGATTACCCCCTGGGTTTCAAAGCCCCAGAAATGCGTGCCCGTGCGGCCGAAGCCGGTCTGCACTTCATCGGCAATGCAAACGCCGCCCGCCGCCCGCACGTATTCGTAAGTATGTTTCAGGTAACCTTGCGGAAATTCCACAAATCCGCCGACGCCCTGGATGGATTCAGCGATGAAACCGGCGACTTTTCCCGGAGTCGCATAATCAATCAGTTGTTTCACATCGTCCGCGTATTTCCTTCCAGCTTCCGCGTCGTCGTAGCCATGGATGCCACGATACGGGTAGGGCGCGAGGGCATGATGCACGCCAAAACTGTGCGGCACATTGTATTTCCACCCGCTGTGCGCCGTGACGCCCATTCCCGAGGCATTGCCACCGTGATACGCGTTTCGCAACGCAATCACATCATAATTTTGCGTGTGAGCCCGCGCCATCAGCAATGCCAGGTCGGTCGCTTCGGAGCCGGAATTGACAAAGTAACAGACCTTCAGCTCGCCCGGCATTTTTGACGCCAATTTTTCGGCATATAACGTCACGTTCGGCTGGAGATAGATCGTCGTGGAGTGTTGCAGCAATTCATTCTGTCTGTTTGCCGCCGCCACCACATGCGGATGACAATGCCCCACGCTGACCGTGACGATCCCCGCCAACCCGTCCAGATAACGTTTGCCGGCGTCGTCCCAGACATATTGCATCGAGCCTTCCACCATCATGAGGGGATTTTTGTAATAGAGGAAAATCCCGGGGTTCATGAATTGTTTGCGCAACGCCAGGATTTCGGCCGCGGCCGGGCCGGAATATTTTTTCGGCTGATGGTTCGTCGGGGGCAGCAGAATGTGTTTCATAAATGATCCGCGGATTTTATAAAAATGGCCGGGCCGGCGCTGTAAAAATTTTCCCCGGCCGATCGGGCTGGCAATTTTCCCATCGCGCACCGCCTTCTCGCCGCCCACGGTGACGATGCCCGGGCGGCCTTCAATTTTCCAGAATTGCCATCACCGCGGCATACTCTTTGGTGTGGCTGATGCTCACCAGCAATCTTTTTGCGCGCCGCGATTCAAATAATTCCATTCCCTTGCCGTGGAGGATGGCGATGGGCTCGCCGCTTTCCTTGTGCGCAATCTCCATGTCCTGCCAGCCGAGTTGCGCGCCGATGCCGGTGCCGAAGGCCTTGGAGATGGCCTCTTTGGCTGCAAATCGCGCGGCCACAAACTGGCCGGGATGTTGATGCGACAGGCAATAGGCCATTTCGTCCGGCAATAAAATCCGCTGTCCGAAACGTTCGCCGAATTTCTCCAGCGACGCCGTAATTCGCGCAACTTCGATGATGTCAATGCCGATGCCGAGAATCATTGGGCTGCGGTTACGATTCACGATTCGGGGAGGATGCGCAAGCCGGGAAACAATCGAGAGGATCTTGAGTTGACCCGCCGTAGCTCTCAGCGACCGCAGGTCAACTCAAAACTCCTCTCAACTGCAATCGAAAAAGCCCTCACCCGCTGCGGCCGGGACAGCGCCTGATTTCAGGGCGCGTCGCCGTAGCCGCGCATCACCCACAACATTTCTTTAACCGCATTTTCCATTCCCACGAGGACAGCGCGGCTGACGATGCTGTGCCCGATGTTCAACTCCTCCAGGTGCGGCACGGCAAAAAGCGCGGCGAGGTTTTCGTAATTCAGTCCGTGCCCGGCGTTCACCCGCAAGTCGAGCGTCCGCGCCAGTTGCGCGGCGGAAACCAGCCGTTGCAATTCCGTTTTGCGTTCGTTCTCCACTGCAAAATGCTCGGCAAATTGCCCGGTGTGCAATTCAATGAATTGGGCGCCCACCCGCGCGCTCGCCTCGATTTGCGCCGCATCCGGCGCGATGAACAGGCTCACCTCAATGCCGGCGTCGTTCATTTTCTTGCGCGTCTCGACAAGCGATTTTTCATTCGCCGCCACGTCCAAGCCGCCTTCCGTCGTCACCTCCAGGCGCCGTTCCGGCACGATGCAAACAATGTCGGGCTTCAATTTAATGCCAATCGAGACGATTTCCGGCGCATTGGCCATTTCAAGATTCAAGCGTTTGGCGACTTCGCGCAATTTCCACACATCGCGGTCCTGAATGTGCCGGCGGTCTTCCCGCAAATGCGCGGTGATGCCATGGGCGCCGGCGGCCTGGCAAAGTTTCACCGCCATGACGGGGTCCGGCTCGCCAAATCCGCGGTTGCGATAACGCGCCTCGCGAATGGTCGCCACATGGTCAATGTTTACCCCGAGCTTGAGCATAATTTGTTGTCCTTTGTTTCTGGCGGAAATCCAGAACGCCTGCGGGTATTTATTTCAGTCCCAGGACGTCCTGCATGTCGTAAAGGCCCGGCGGCCGCTTTGCAACCCAGAACGCGGCGCGCAATGCGCCGTTGGCAAAGGTTTCGCGGCTGGACGCCTTGTGTGACAGTTCCAGGCGCTCGCCGGCATTGGCGAAAATGACCGTGTGATCGCCCACGACATCACCGCCGCGAATGGAATGGATGCCGATTTCGGACGGGGTCCGTTCACCAACGATGCCGGCCCGGCCATGCCGCGCGGCTTTGTCCAATTGCAGTTTCCGCACGCCGGCCAGGATTTCGGCCAGCGATTTGGCCGTGCCGCTGGGGGCGTCTTTTTTCATGCGATGATGCATCTCGACGATCTCCAGATCGAAATCCGGTCCGAGGATTTCCGCCGCCTTGCGCGTGAGCCAGAAGAGCGTATTGACCCCCGTGGAAAAATTCGACGCCCAAACCATCGCGATTTCGTTCTTTCGCCTTTCGATTTGCGCCTTTTCCTTGTCGGAGTGTCCGGTGGTGCCAATCACCACGGCTTTTTTGTCTTTCGCGCACAGTTCAACGATTCCCGCCGTGGCGGAATGGAGGCTGAAATCAACCACGACGTCGCCTTTGGAAATGACCGCGCTCAATTCGTCGCCCATGTCAACTCGGGCGGCGATTTCGAGGTCGCGAAAGTTCCGGGCGCAGGCGGTGAGCGCCTGGCCCATGCGTCCTTTCGCGCCGGTGATAATGACGCGGGTCATGGTTATTCGAGAACGCCGCAGCGTTTCAGGGTGGTGCGGAGCGCGTCCCAATTTTTCGGGTTCATCGGCACCAGCGGCAGGCGATATTCCTCCTCAATCAATTTCATCATCGCCAGCGCGGCTTTTACCGGCACCGGATTCGTTTCGATGAACAAATCCCTGAATAATGCATAAAATTTGGCGTGCAATTGTGACGCTTTTTTCACGTCGCCGCGCGTAAACGCCTTCACCATTTGCGACACTTCGCGCGGAATCACGTTCGAGGCAACGCTGATGACGCCATCGGCGCCGCAAGCCATAAAGGGCAGCGTCAATGAATCGTCGCCGCTCATGATGATGAATTTCGGGCCGGTCGCCGCGCGCAGTTGCGAGACGCGGTCGCAGCTTCCGCCGGATTCCTTGATGCCGATGATATTTTTGCAATCGGCCCCGAGTCGTTTCACCGTCTCGATTCCGATTTCCACGCCGCAACGACCGGGAATGCTGTATAGGACGATGGGCAATTGCGTGGCCCGCGCGATGGCTTTGAAATGTTGATACAAACCTTCCTGCGTCGGTTTGTTGTAATAAGGGGCGACCTGCAATGAACCGTCCGCGCCGGCTTTTTCGGCGGCTTGTGTCAGTTGGATCGCCTCTTTGGTGGCGTTGGCGCCGGTGCCGGCCAGCACCTTGATTTTTCCGGCGGCGAATTTCACCGATAATTCGATGATGCGGATATGTTCCTCGCAATCCACGGTGGGCGATTCGCCCGTGGTGCCGACGGGGACGACGCCATCCACGCCTGCTTTGATTTGCATGCG
>JASHVW010000259.1 GCA_030044395.1 Verrucomicrobiia bacterium | reverse complement strand
GTTCGTGCTGGCGCCACCCGCATTGGCAGCCGTCACGGAATAACTGTAAATGCTCCCGTCGGTTGGCGAGGTGTCGGTATAAGTTGTCCCGGTATTGGTGTTATCCAGAACAATGGTATCGAGCGTATTGGATGCGCCTCCGCCGTTATCGTAGAGCGTGGAGCGATAGATGGTATAAAAATCCGCTCCAGCCGATGCGCTCCAATTAATTGTCACGCTGTGGTGAACAGCGCTGCTTACGGTAAGGTCTGTCGGGGCGGCGGGTGCGTTGCTTGAATTGACCGACGACGGTGTTACGCCTAAACTTTGCGGTGAATCGGCGCTCGCCCCAACCGGGTTGAGCGATTGCACGACATAATAATAGGTCGTGCCGTTGAGAGCGTTGGTATCGAGGTAGGTTGCGTTGTCAAAGCCGCTGCCACAAACCGGCCCGGTGACACCGCTGGCGACGAGGCTGTAACCGCTGCCGGAGGTCGTGGAACTGTAAATATCATAGCTGGTGGCGCCGGGCGTAACGGGCCAGGAAACTAAATTGCAATTATTGCCGGGATAAGCGACCACGCCGGCAGGCGGCGGAGGCACATACCCGGTGAGTTCCAGCCGCAGGTAATCATACATGGCGTGGTCGGCGAAATAACCGTCCTCAACTCCGTCCACAAGTTTTTTGCCGGTTTGCCGCATATAGATGTTGATCGTGTTCTGTCCCTCTTGGAGCAGGCTTCCGGAAAAGTTAATCCGATAATCGGAGAAATCGGCGTTAATGCCCTCGCGAACGGTTGTATCACATTCGTTTCCGGACCCGCTGTAATTTGGATCATAACCGTTGGCAGGAGAGATCTGAGAGCCATTAACGGAGATTTCCATCGCCCCCTGATAGTCCGAACACAATGCCATGTAGAATGACGCTGACGCCCCGTTCTCCGGCGCCGACGCCAGATTGAACGTAATGGTCGAGCTTGAGTCGTTGTAGATGCCGCTGCTGTTCACGACACAGGGCTGAACAAAGTTCCAATCGGTGCTCCAACGGCTCTGGCTCACGACATAATCCGGGCCATCAGGAAAATCGAACGGGTATTCGAGGAATTTGCTCCAAATGGGCAGCGGTTCCGTGGGGCCCGGGCCAATATCCCCCACCCAATAATCCTCGCCGTGACGAAATTTGTTCAGACCCCATCGGTTCGGATAACCAATTTCAAATACGGTCGCGCCGACGCGGGTCGGCGTCCAGGTCACCGTGCCCAGATCGTTCGTGGCCTCGGCCATTACCGTGACGCTGAAGGGTGTGGATGGAAGATTGAACGTGTTCGGGGGGTTGCCGCCGGTTTGATTTTGGGACATGAAAGTCCCCTCGGCGCCAGGACCGAACGCATACAGGGTGTAGTTTGTTCCCGCGATAACGTTAGGAATGGTAAAATTGCCATTCGAGCCAGTCTGCGCCCAGAATTGGCAAGTTTTCATCCATTGTTGAAAATCATAGATGTTACTAATCGTCGTCGGCTGCTGCACGAGGCCGACCCACATACCGGCGGGCGAGGCGTTGGGATTGCCCGGGTCGCCGATGGCCATCTGGCCAGCCACTGTGCCGCGCTGGGAAGCGGAGGCATAACTGGCGTTGGTGAACCAGGAATAGGGCCAGGCCGTTGCCTCGGCCGCAGCCTGGGCCAAAGCGTCGGCGTAAAGCATTTGGGCCGCGTGATTGGTGGCGGTGATGGTGTTGGTAATATTGTTGCAATAAATAAAATACGGACCATAGACCTTGGACCAAACTTCACCATTGCCCCAATTACCATCCGTCGCCGCGGCCCCATAATGGCTGCTCTCGTAATAATTAAGTATCGTGGTGCCGATATGCGACATCAGGTCCCGTTTCATCGGGCCATCACTGTAATATTCCGGGCTGGCGGTCACCTGCCAGAGGCCAACGTTGGCGCCGCCGGTCCCCACGCTGCTCCAACCCCAAACCCGCTGCACGCCAAAATCCGCGCTGTATTTGTACTTGTCGTCGTAACGTCCCTCGTAGATGCCGTTGGTCCAGAGGTAACATTCCACGGGCGCGCCAAACACACCCACGGAGCCGGCGGAGGGCTGCACTTCCATGAGCTTGTTGCGAGCGGCGTCCACGCTCATCCAGTTGAACATGGCGCCAGCATAGATGTTGTCGCGAGTTTCACCCATGTCCATCTTCACGTCCTGACTTCGATGGCTGAAAATCGCGGTGACATAGAAGCCCGGCGACCCACGCAACATGGAGAAATGGACATCCATCACGCCGTTGGTGTTTGAACTGCTTAAGAGGTCAATTTCGCAGTAACTGCCGGTGTTGGCCACGACCGAATAAGTGAAGGCACCGGTGCCGAAGCCGCCGGTTTCCCAATACAACATGCCGCCGTCGGTGCCATTGGCCAGTAATTGGTTGGTAAGGGTCGTGCCGCTGTTGTTATAAGTATAGTAAATCTGGTTGATGGTAGCGCCGGCGGTGGCGCATACAATGGAGACGATGCCGTTAGCCATGGTGACGGTGCCGTTTCCATTGTTCGCAAGCGTTACCGCCGGCCCGGCGCCGTTGCCGCCGCCGGGATTGTTGGCCATGGCGCAAAGGGCAACACCCAGGCACATCAATGTCGCCGCCATTTGAGGAAAAAGTGATCGATTAAGCATTGCGGGCACCAGTGGACAAACTAACAAACCGTTGAATTCCTTGGGAAAATAACACATTTGACAGGCCCACGCCATCGCCAGTTTTTGCGATGCTTTTAATTAGCAACGTCCTACCGAACGCCGTTACAGGAACAACAAAAAGCGCGCCAGCCCGGAGGCTGGCGCACCGGATCTTACGTAGTGCTTGTATTATGGCGTATTCGTATAAACCAGCCGGTAAAAGACGGCGCCGCTGGCCGCATTCAACGGCACGACAACCTGATTGGTTGACGAGGAACCGGACACAGTCACCCAGTCGTTGCTGATGCCGATGGTCAGCGGGTTGCTCTGCACCTGCAAGTACCAGCCCGTGTGATCGGCCGGCCAGGACAATATCAAATTGCCCGCACTGACGCTGGTCACGATGTTTGTCGGGTTCGGATTCACCGGCGGCGCTGCCGCCAACCCATTGGTAATCAGCGTAATCGTGCCGTTCGCCGCCAGGTTGTTTTGCCACTGATAATTGTACGTTCCTTCCGGCAATGTTACCGACGCAAATCCCGACACCGGATGGTTGAACAACGTGAACGTGACCCCGTTGGTCAGTTCCGGTCCGATATTGGTGATCACCAGTGTGGCCGTGTTGCTGATGGTAATGCTCGCCGCAGCCAATTCGCTATTCAGGTTCGCATTTGTATCAATGATATTCATGTTGATCGCGCCCGCCAATATCGCGCTGCCGGTGACGTTAAACACGCCGGTCGGCAGACCCACATTGAAGGTCGAAGTTGGATCGGCCTGCAGGATGCCGTTGAGCGTGCCAATGCCGGCCAGAGTATTGGTTCCCACCTCAAAAATGCTGTTGGTGACAGGCTCGTTGGTGGCGCCGTCAGGCAACGTATAACTGAGGTCGGTGATGTACCCCATCGCGCTGGCGTCCAGCACCGCGTTGGGCGAGGCGATGGTAACGACGGCGGAATTGGTGAGGTTGACCGGCGCATCCAAGGCCAGCACACCGTTGCTGATGGTGGTGTCTCCTGTATAGATGACCTCGTTGGTTC
>JASHVW010000258.1 GCA_030044395.1 Verrucomicrobiia bacterium | reverse complement strand
ATTTGGACGTGGACTGGATCACTCATTCCATCGCGCGCCAAATTGTCGAACGGCGGCTCGCGGCGCAAAAAAATGAATCCTGGAAAAACCTCGCCGCTTTTCTGGACGAATGCGATACCGCGGAGATGCGGAATCTGGTGACCGGGGCGGCCGCCGAAGACAGGAAAATTCCCAACCCGGAGACACAAGTCGTCGATGTGATTTTGAAGTTGCGGAACCAGGACCTCGACCGCCGCATCGCCGCGCTCACCTCAAAAGCCGCCGCCGCCGATGTTTCAGATGCTCAACGCGCCGAATGGCTGCGCGAACAACAGAAACTGCGGGAACAAAAAAGGCAGGCCGTAAAATGACTAATTCCTAAGCACCGCAGATTACTTAGCGCGGCGGAGCCGCAGCCAAAGTTTTCAACCACGGATGGGCGCGGATAAGTACGGATTTTAGGAAATTAGATCAGCGAGCGCTCTTACAAGGCGCCGCCATGCCGTTTTCATTGTCACCCATCAGCGCGAGCTCATTCGAGGCGGAGTCATAATTGGATTGGGATTTGACAGATAGGCCACGATTGAGCTACATTGGGCTCATGAGCGCCATTGCCCGGAGCCGGATTGATCCTGAACTCAAGCGCCAGGCTGAGGCCGTTCTTGAAGAAATCGGACTGAAGCCGCGCGCTGCGTTGGAACTTTTTTACAAGCAGATCGTAAAACGCAGGGCAATCCCGTTCCCTGTTCAGGCAGACAGCCCCGAAGATGAAGTTTTAAGCCCTTCCGCCCGCCGCAACAAGCTCGCGGATGAATTTTAAACGTGAGGACGGTACCGCAGCCCGGCGAGGTGTGGTTTGTTGATTTGGGCCTGGTTGCCAAACCGCGTCATGCACTCGTATTGGCGGCGCAAACCGACGCCCGGCTGGCTCTGGCCAGCGTGGTTTTGATCACCAAACGATTTGAAGACACGCCCTACGAAGTCACTTTGCCGCGCGTGCCATGGCTCCAGGAGCAAAGCTACATCAATGCTCAGAGCATTCAGCCGGTGAAATTCATCGAATTTGTCCGCAAGGCTCCAGGGAAGTTTGATGACCGGGTTATTAACGACGTGGAAGCAGCCCTCAAACGCTGGTTGAGACTTTAAGCCGTAACTTCTCATTTACACCTGTATAATTATCCCATGCCTCTATCGGCCGGTTTTCCGAACTGCCGAAAATGCGAGAATATTCAGGTTAATCACTCGGGCAATCAAGGATAGGCACGGAAAAACAGACGGACAACGACCGCCAGCAGGACACACATTCTGGTTGTGATGGACCCGGTTTTGAGGGTAAAGTTCATCTGATCATGATGCCTGCCGGACTACATGGCCACCACCACCACCGACATGGTCGGAAACAAAAGTTGCCCGATCAGCACAGGCAGGTGCAGCTTTTCGCGGTTCTCTTCGTCATCCTCGGCCTGGTGATCCTCGTTGGATGTATTCTCATCGGGTACTATTTAGGCTGGTGAAAGCCGATTGCCAGCGGTTCAAAAAATCCAGGGTAAGAGCCGGACGCAGATGGAACGGAGGCGGACATGCTTTTCCATCCTCAATCCCCGACCGGTAATTTCACGGATCACTTGCCGCCGTCAAACGAGGGCGGCGCGTCGGATGGATCGCTGCCCCAATTTGTATCCGGGGAGGCGCCCAGGTCATAGACGAGCGTCCCACCATGGGAAATGTCGGAGTAGCGGAGCCAGGGCTTGTTCCATGTCTGCCCGTTCACGGTCAGGCTCTGGACATAGGGCGCAGATTTGGCCGCCCCCCTGCCTATGATGGTCACGTCGCCGCCGGAGAGATGCAGCACCGTCTTCGAAAACAGCGGGCTGCCCACGAGCAGGATGTCCGAACCCGGCAGTTCCGGATACATTCCCATGGCACCGAAGATATACCATGAGGACATCTCGCCGACGTCATCGTTGCCAGGATAGGCGCCGTACGAGGCGGAATAGAGCTCGGTCATGGCCCGGCGGACGATGTTTTGGGTGTTCCAGGGCTGGCCCCAGAAATCATAAATCCACGGCGTCTCCAGGCTGGGTTCGTTGCCGAGCCAGGCCATCCAAGCGTTGGGACCACGATCGCCAACGTTGAGTTTTGTAAAGAAGTCGTCGAGACGTTTGGCGGCGGTATCCGGCCCGTTCATGGCTTTGGCCAGGCCCATCTCGTTAAACGGCACCATCCATAAGTATTGTCCGGCGGTTCCTTCGACATAAGCCTGATCGCGGTCGTACCGGCCGACATTATTCTTGAAACCCGGCGCCCATTGACCGTCCCGCCGGCGCATTTGGATATATCCAGTTGGGGAATTGAAGAGGTTTTGCCAGTTCTGGGCGTGTTGCAACAGCATGGTACTGTCGGCATCATCGCCCAGGGCCTGGGCGAATTGCGCCAAGGCAAAGTCCGCCGAATCGTATTCCAAGGTCATGGAAACATTGCCGTAGCCGCCTTCCTGATGTTCAGGCACGTATCCCAACTTCAAATAATCGGCGAGGGCGTCCCGTTCGTTCGTATGCGTGCGGCGGGCGCGCACGGACGGGTCGGTTGCCGCCCGCACCAGACCCTTGAGCGCCGCGTCGGTGTCAAAGTTTGTGGCGCCAAAGGCGTAAAAATCGGCAATAATCGGCGCAGCCGGGTCGCCCATCATCACGCCGCTGTCTTCGGTCATTACCCCCCAGCGCGGGAAAGCGCCGCCTTGCTCATAATCCATCAGGAGCGATTCGGCCATATCCCCGGCTTCCTTGGGCGCGAGCATCCCAAGCAACTGGGATTCGCTTCGGTAAATGTCCCAACCGGAGAAAACGCCGTATTGCACCCGTCCACTTTCGGTCGTGTGGACCTGGCCGTCGTAACCCAGATACTCGCCGTTGGCGTCCGAGACGGTGACCGGCCCAATCAGGGCGTGATAGAGCATTGAGTAAAAGGTTTCCATTTCGTCCGGCGTTCCACCGCTGACCTGAATTTTGTTGAGCCGGGCATTCCAGACTTGGTCCGCCGACGTCACAGCGCGGTCGAAATCCTTCGAGGAGAATGCCGACAGGGGACTTTCCGCTTCGACGTTTGCCTTGGCGTTGACGGCGCTAACGTATGAAATTCCCACTTTGGCCAGGACGGTGCGGTCGTCAGCACCTTGGAAGGTGATAAAGGCGCCGGAGGTGGTGGCGGAGGCGTTGGTCGTACCCGGGGACAGGTTTTTGTCCGCCCAGGTGCTCCAAGAACTGAATGGACGATCAAAGACCGCATAAAAATAGATGGTCCGCACTTCGCCGCTGCCGCAGAAATGACCGCCGATGGACCAGGCGGTGATTTCGCGCGTGGCTGGATTGATGGAGATGCCCGAGGCCGACGAACCGTTGATATCGCTGCCAGCGTTGATCATCAGTGACTCGGGCCCGCTGCCGGGATAAGTGAACCGACCGAAACCGCTGCGGGTGGTGGTGGTGACCTCGGCCTTAAGGCCGTCATTGAACGTCACACCATAGTAGCCGGGCCGGGCGGTTTCGTTGGGGTGTGAAAAGGGTTGGGCATAGGCGTTGCGTTCCGATGGTGGAGACGACGGCGCATCGCCGGGGATGGGCATCATGGCAAAGTCCCCGCCATAGGAACAACCGGCTCCGCTGATGTGGTCCACGCTGAAATCAGAAATGGCTTTGCCTTCGGCCCCATATCCGGACATGTGCTCGCCGCTGTCGGTGTCGGGGCTCCATTGGATCATGCCGAAGGGGGCGACGGCGCCGGGAAACGTGTTGTTGTCGCCGGCCTCAATATTTTTGGCCGTGCCGGTGCCGCACATGGGTTTGGCATATTGGGAAAGATTCAGGAGGGCGACGGACCGTCCCGCGCCGGGATTATTTTCAGATTTTTGAAACATGGTGCATGACGTGGCGGCGAAACAAACGAAGGTAATGAGCCAAGGCGAATAATTCACGGTTTTCATGTAGCCGATGTTACTTGCGGGATGGCGGGGTGGCAAGCCTACGAACATCGGATAGTCAGCGATAGGCGCATTTCAGTTCTTGAGAAGGAAATGGGCAGAAGATGTCGCCCCTAGCAAGGCTGGGATTTTAATGGATTTTTTACTACACAGATGCCGCGCCTACGGCGCTGACGGTCTGCCATTGACCGCCGCTGCTTGGGTGTGCTAGCCCCGTTTAGGGGCGGAATATCTGTCAGCGATCTCCGGCAAAGCAGGAGGCTTGGAAAAATGAGGGCGGCTCAAAGCCGCTTGGCCCTTCGGGCGACATCGAGCGCGCCTTGGAAGCTTCGATCTTCAAAGAGGAACGCGCCCCGGCACCATGAACCTTCGCTCCACGCTTGCGTTTTGGACTGCGGTAGTTCTCTGCCGCTTTGCGTTCGCAGGCGAACAGGCTTCGAGGATTACTCACCGTTCTCTTTGGGAATGGATCCCTCTCAAAGCGCCAGAGGACTGGCGCACTCCAAAAGCTGGCACAACGTTCCAGTGGCCTCCGCAGTCGCTTGCGTCTTGGACTGCGGTAGTCCTCTGCCGCTTTGCGCTCGCAGGCGAACAGGCTTCGGGAATTACTCACCGTTCTCTTTGGAAATGGATCCCTCTCAAAGCGCCAGGGGGCTGGCGCACTCCAAAACTTCGCGAGTCCTGCGGCAAAGCCGGAGAGTTTCTTGTTGAACTAAAAAATACCTGGAAGAAATGAGATTGCCCCGCGGGCATTTGTTTGGTCGAATTTCCAAAGCAAAGTGAAAATCAAGTTTTTCACATCCATGCTTGCAGCGTTTTTTGCCTGGGCTCTTCCGGCGCGGGCACAGGGCTCCCTCGCGCCCGCGCCGCGAGAGTTTTCGCATCCGGACCGGATTCGATACGATGGCCAATGTTTGACGATTGGTGGCAAGGACGTGTTCATCTACAGCGGGTCGTTTCATTATTTCCGGTGTCCGGAGGGGTTGTGGGCGGAGCGGTTCCAGACCATCAAAAAGGCGGGATTCAACGCGGTGGAGACGTATGTGCCGTGGAATTACAGCGAGCGGCAAAAGCCGTCCGGGCTGAATGATTATTCCAAGGTGGATTTGAAGGAATTGGATGATTGGCTGACGATGGCGGAGCGTTTCGGATTTTACGTGATCGTGCGGCCCGGCCCGTATATCTGCGCGGAATGGGCGACAGGGGGATTTCCGGAATGGCTGTTAACGGAGAAACCCGCCGTGCCGCTGAGGAGCGACGGATGGTTGCGGAGCGACGACCCGGTGTTTCTGGCGTGGAGCAAGCATTGGTATGACGAAGTTTGCCCGGTGATTGCGAGGCACCAAATCACGCGGAAACTGCTGGGATCGCCCGGGGTGATCCTGGTGCAGGTCGAGAATGAGTACGACTTCGCGCATTTTCCCGACGACGTGAAAATCAATTACGTGAAGGCGCTGGCCGAGGATGCGCGGGCTGACGGCATTGACGTGCCGTTGATCACGTGCTGGACCCATGAAGTGCGCGGCTCGACCGATCCGGTGCTGCGGCAGATTTTTGATTGTTGCAATTTTTACCCGCGCTGGAACGTCGAAGACGAGCTGGGGTCCAGCATACCCGAATTGCGGCGCGAACAGCCGGACGCGCCGCTGGCGACGACGGAGTTGCAGGGCGGCTGGTTCGCGCAGGTTGGCGGGATGTTGAGCGAGGACCAGGACGGCGTGACGGCTTCACAAATCAACAACCTCACGCTGTTTGCGATTCAGGAGGGCGACACGTTTATCAATTACTACATGCTGTTTGGCGGCTCGAACCTTGGCGATTGGGCGGCGCGCGACCTCACGACGACCTACGACTACAATGCGCCCATCCGCGAATGGGGGGCGATCGGCGACCGTTACCAGCGGGTTTGGGCCATCGGCCACATGCTGCGGGAGCACGGCGCCAGGCTGGCGCGCTCGGTGGCGGTGGATTGCTCTGTCACGACCTCGCAACCGGATGTGACGGTGGCAGAGCGCCGCGCGCCGGACGGAAGCCGGTATTTGTTCATCCGCACGGGACAACATGACGAGCCGCGCGAGGGAACGGCGACGGTGTCGGAAAAATCCGGGGACACGAATGGAATTGTATTCAATTACGACCTGGAGCCATTTGGCGCGAAAATCCTCTATCTGCCGCCGGGCGCGACCCGTGTGGACCAGGGGGAATGGCTGCCCAAGCCTGCGCCCGCAATTGCGGTTCCCACGAATTTGCCGGCGGGAGAGAGCATCGTTTCCGCGAAGACCAAGGCGGATCCCGAGCCGGCACATTGGAGGAGATTGGAACCGGGCGAGACATTGGTCCAGGCGGGCGACTACGGGAGCCAGTTTGTTTTTTACCGCACAACGATTCAGAGCGTGATCGAGACGAACCTGATGGTTGAATATCCGCACGGGGACGCGGTGCTGGCGACAATCAATGGCCGGCCCGAGGCGGCTGCCAGCAGCACGGCGGGCGGTTCGGTCTATGCATTGCCGGCGGGCTTGAGCCAAGTCGAGTTGCTTTATGAAAACCGGGGTTTTGCCAACGGCGGCGCGGACATGGAGCGGCTCGGCGGCATCACGGCGGCGCGATTGGTTAAATCGGCAAGACCGATCGGCGCACCGATTGGTGACTGGCGGATGAAGTTGGTGGACGGCACAAGAAACCGCCCCGAAGTCGCGCCCGATTTTGACGATTCCGGCTGGACGCCCGTCGCGGCGGAGAGTGTGGAAGCCAACCAGTTGACGCCGAACCAGTCGGCAGTTTTTCGCGCGCGGATTCAAGTCACGGCCGATGATTTGAACGAAGGGACATGGAACCTGAATTTCGGGAGCATTGACGACGCAGGCTGGGTTTATGTGAATGGCAGGAACGTTGGACACACGACGGACTGGTCGGTCCCCTATTCGTTTGATGTGACGAAGGAATTGCATCCCGGCACAAACGTCGTCGCGGTGGTCGTCCGCAACGACGGGGGCGGCGGCGGGATTGGGGCGCCGACGTTCGGATTGGAGCCAAGCGGAGGAGCAGTCAGCCTGCCGGTGTTTGGCTATGCGGCGGGCGTCGAGAACGGTTGGTGGCAGCCGGAATTCAACGACCGGGGCTGGCAATCCGTGGCCATTGGTCCGGGCGCGCCGCAATCCGCCGGATTGTTGACGTGGTATCGGATGAAATTTCAATTGCCGGTGGCGCGGTCCGGCGGATTGATGCCGTGGCGGCTGCATCTGGAGGCCACGGGGAACGGATTTCTCTACCTGAATGGCCATGCCATCGGGCGTTACTGGCAAGCGGGGCCGCAACACGATTTCTTCCTGCCGGGGTGCTGGCTGAATTTCGGCATTGGAAAATCAAATGTCATCGCCTTATGCTTGCGTCCGTTGACCCAGAGCGCTGCCATCCAAACCGCCACTGTCGAACCCTATCCTCCCGCGCAATCCGGCATGGCCCTTTCAACCCCGATTTTGCATTAGAACTTCCCGTGGCGTCCGATCGAACAGTAATGTCCGCTTGCTGTTCCCTCTCCGCTCCCATTCTGATGGGAGGGGAGATATTCCTTCGCCCGCAGGAGCGGGAGAAGGTGCCCGAAGGGCGGATGAGGGCCGTAGGGAAAAACCATACCCAT
>JASHVW010000257.1 GCA_030044395.1 Verrucomicrobiia bacterium | reverse complement strand
TTTCGCGCGCGCTTCGCCGATTTGGAAACGGCGCTAAGCGACCCGAAGGTTTTTGACAACCAGCAGAAGGCCCAGGAACTCTCCCGGGAATATTCGCGGCTGAAAGAACTGGTCACCGTCGGGGACAGCTACAAAAAAACGCTGGCGGATTTGGAGGAAAACCGGACACTGCTCAAGACGGAAACGCCCGATTCCGAAATGGCGCAAATGGCCAAAGAGGAAATCGCGCGGTTGGAAGGCGAGGAAAAGAAACTGGCGCAACAAATCCAGTTCGGCATCGTGCCGCCGGACCCGACGGATTCGCGCAATACGATCATTGAGATCCGCGCCGGCGCGGGCGGCTCGGAATCGGCGCTGTTTGCGGCGGATTTGTACCGGATGTATTGCCGTTACGCGGAAGCGCACGGCTGGAAGATCGAGACGATGGATTCCAACCCGTCTGACCTCGGCGGGTTCAAGGAAATCATTTTCAGCGTCATCGGCACGGACGTTTTCAAGCGGTTCAAATATGAGAGCGGGGTCCATCGCGTGCAGCGCGTGCCGGCCACCGAGGCCCAGGGACGAGTGCACACGAGCACGGCCACAGTCGCGGTGCTGCCGGAGGCCGAGGAAGTGGACCTGGAAATCAAGCCGGAAGATTTGGAAATTAACGTCTGCCGCGCCTCGGGCAAAGGCGGCCAGGGCGTGAACACCACCGATTCCGCCGTGCAAATCCAGCACAAACCCAGCGGGTTGATTGTCCGCTGCGCCGACGAGCGCTCGCAACAAAAGAACCGGGTCAAGGCGATGAAAGTTTTGCGCTCGCGCCTTCTGGAGGCAAAAATCGCCGATGAAAACGCCAAATACGCCGCGAACCGCAAGCAACAGGTGGGCACCGGCGAACGGAATGAAAAAATCCGCACTTACAATTTTCCGCAAAATCGGGTCACGGACCATCGCATCGAACTGACCCTTTACAACCTTGCCAACGTCATCGAAGGAGACATTGACCCATTGATCGAGCCGTTGATGATCAACGACCTCGAGCAGAGGCTGACGATGGTGAATTTATAACCGTTATGGAACCCAAAGGACTGATTTTTGATTGTGACGGCACATTGGCCGATACCATGCCCTTGCACTGGCGCGCGTGGCAAAATGTCACCCAGAAGCACGGGCTCCATTTTCCGATGGAGCGGTTTTACGCCTCCGGCGGAATTCCCTCGCGCGACATTCTGAAGGCGCTGGCGCGGGAGCAACACCGCTCGCTCGACCATATCGCGGTGGCGCATGAAAAGGAGACGACTTATTTGGAGACATTGCCGCAGGTAAAACCGGTGGAAGCCGTCGTGAAAATTGCGACGGACAATTTCGGAAAAATTCCGATGGCGGTGGCCTCCGGCGGATCGCAGGACATCATTTGCATGGTGCTGGACCATTTGAAAATCCGGCATTTATTCGGCGCCATCGTCACCAACGAAATGGTGGCGCACCAAAAACCCGCGCCGGACATTTTTCTGGAAGCGGCGCGGCGCATCGGCGTGGAGCCGAAATTTTGCCGGGCTTACGAAGACACGGAACTGGGCCTGCAGGCCATCCTTGCCGCGGGAATGGAAGCGGTGGACGTGCGGGAGTTGATTTAGCTAAGCAGCAGTCTCGCCAGCTTCCTTTTTCTCCGGCGCTTCGGATTCTTCCAACGCAGCCGGTTTGGATGATTGCTCCTGGCTCTGGCGGCCGGCGGTTGAAAATTGTTCCTGACTTTGCCCGCGAACTTCAGTGACTTTTACCTCCACGCTCATCGTCCGTTCCAAAGTTCCGTGGTAACTGCCACTGACGGGGGGGACATCGGCATAATCGCGCCCGTGCCCGATTTTCACATACGTTTCATCGGCCTGTCGGTCATGGGTGGGGTCGAGGGCGCGCCAGCCGATTTTGGGCAGATAAATTTCCGTCCAGGCGTGCGTGGCGCTGGCGGTTTCCGTGGCCAGATAACCGCTCACGTACCGCGCGGGAATTTTTACACTGCGACAGAGGCCGATAAAGACATGGGCAAAGTCCTGGCAAACGCCGCAGCGGTTCTCAATAACGTCGCGCATGTGGGTGTAAACGTGCGTGGAATTAGGCAAATATTTCAGATATTTATACGTGAAACCCATCAGCGCCAGGGCCGCCTGCCAGGCATCCTCCCGGTCCCCGATCGCGTCAATCGCGAGTTTCCAGACATCCACGTCCAAATCGACGTACCGGCTGCTCTGCAGGAAATCAAAGCAACGCTCGGAATCCACGGCGTCGCCGATTCGGACCATCGGGCATAACTTCGCGTCTTCCGGGAGTGGTTCAGGCCAACGCGTCGAGACCCTGACCCGGCTTTCGATGAGCAATGAATTATGCACCGCGGGAATCTCGAAATGATGGACGAGGTTCGAATAAAAATCCGTGTAGCGGTTCACACGGACCTCCGGCTCGACCCGCAGGGAAAAGGATTCGACGGTTTGTTCTGGAATTGAAGGTGGTTCGAGGCGGACGTCGTTGAAACTTTCCCGCGCCGGGGACAAATAGGTATAGCTCGTGCGATGGAGAATTTCGTATTTCATTTCCGAATGGTTCGTGGTCACACTTTGCGCAAATCGAGCGTAAAAGGAAATCCGGAATTTTTCATGGCCGGCATAAGTTCAATTTCTCCCGGCGTGTGGCCGTGGCGGAAGAACCGCGCCAGGCGGCGCGATTCGGCTTCGTAGCTGTTGATGGGGAAGGTGTCGTAGCTGCGTCCGCCCGGGTGGGCGACATGATACGTGCAACCTCCCAGGGAGCGTTTGTTCCAGGTGTCATATAGGTCAAAACGCAAAGGGGCGTGGACGCCGATGGTTGGTTGAAGGCATTCCGGTGGCTGCCACGCCCGGTAGCGCACGCCCGCCACGCCTTCGCCGTTGACGCCGGTTGGATGCAAAGGCAGGCGGCGGCCATTGACGGTGATGGCAAAGCGGTCGCCGATGAGTCCGCGTGCCTTAACCTGCAGGCGCTCGAGGGAGCTGTCCACGTAACGCACGGTGCCGCCGCCGCCTGGTTCCTCGCCCAGCACATGCCACGGCTCGAGCGCGGTGCGCAATTCAACCTCAATGTCGCGCTGTTGCAGGTTGCCGATGAACGGAAAGCGAAATTCAAAATGCGGGGCGAACCAATCGAATTCGAACGAATAACCCACCGAGCGCAAATCGCCGATGACGTCGCGAAAATCGGTTTCGCAAAAATGCGGCAGCATCCAGCGGTCATGAATGTCGGTGCCCCAGTGCACCAGGCCGTTCGGATAAGGGTCATTCCAGAATTTGGCGATGAGGCCGCGCAGCAACAAATGCTGGGCAAGGCTCATGCGCGCATGCGGCGGCATTTCAAAGGCGCGCATTTCGACGAGTCCGAGCCGGCCGGCGCTGCCTTCCGGCGCATACAATTTATCAATGGAAAATTCAGCGCGATGCGTATTGCCGCTGGCGTCAATCAGGAGGTTACGGAAGAGCCGGTCGCACAACCACGGCGGCGTGTAGCCGAAGGTCTTAAGGTTGCGGTCAAGTTCCTTGAAGGCGATTTCCAGTTCGTAGAGTGAGTCATTGCGCGCTTCGTCAATGCGAGGCGCCTGGCTGGTGGGGCCGATGAACAGGCTGCTGAACAGCCAGCTTAACGACGGATGGTTCTGCCAATACGCAAGCAGCGAGCGCAGCAAATCCGGACGCCGCAGCACCGGCGAATCCTGCGCCAGGTCGCCGCCAATGATGATATGGTTGCCGCCACCGGTTCCGGTGTGCCGGCCATCGAGCATGAATTTTTCCGTGCCCAGGCGGGCCTGTCGCGCCTCCTCATAAAGCACGGTGGTGTGTTCGACGAGTTCATCCCATGACGTGGCTGGATGCAAATTGACTTCGATGACGCCGGGGTCGGGTGTCACGGCGAGCTTGTTCAGCCGCGGATCGCGGGGGGGAGGTTCGCCTTCGATGATGACCGGCACGCCCATTTCCGTGACGGCGGTCTCGATGCCGGCAACCAGGTCCAGATAATCCTCCGTGGTGGCTACGGGCGGCATGAAGATGTGCAATCGTCCGTTGCGGGGCTCGACGCACAGGGCGGTCCGGATAATCCACGGCGCGCTCTGGCCCTGGACCGGTCGCCGGTTGGGATCAAATTCCGGGGGCAGCGGCGGCAATTCGACAGGTTCCTCCTCCAGTTTGCCGAGTTGCTGGGCGCGCTGGCCAGGCCCGAAGCCGGCCGGCGCCGGCGCGCCGCCGCCCCGCAGAAATCGTTGGCCGGTCGTTTCCGGCTTGCGTAACCGATATGGAAATTCCCTGGGCAATTCCGGAGGATTTGGCTGCGACGGGTCCTGTTGCCAGTTCCATGGAAATTCTTTTTCCGAAACCCACGGAACCGAATCGAGCGGCAGGCGCAGGCCCATCGGGGAATCACCGGGAATGAGCCAGAGAATGTCGTCGTCGCGCAAGAACCATGCGCCCGACATCCAGCCGGGTTGGTTGCCGTACCATGCGCGTTTGATGGGCAGCGCATAACCAGCCACCTCACCCAGGCCTCGTTGGAAAAGACGGGCAATCCGGTCGCGCTCCAGCTTGTTCTTGAGATTGGACTTCTCGGGCGTGACATTCGAGGGCAACCGGCGTTCCTTCCAGATGTAATAGAAGGCGTCCTCGTAGGCGGGAAGCAGGTATTTGGGGTCGGTGCCCACCACGCGCGAAATGCGTTCGAGCAGTGCCCTGGCGTCTTTTGGGCCGTGGCCATAGTCTTTGGATTCGTCGGCGATGAGATTGTCGTCTTTCCAGACGGGCACGCCGTCCTTTCGCCAGAAGCAGGCGAGCGCCCATCGGGGCAGTGGCTCGCCGGGGTACCACTTGCCCTGGCCGTAATGCAACAACGAACCGGGAGCAAATCTGCGACGCAACCGCTTGATCAGGTCGCCGGAAAGAACGCGTTTCTTTTCCGAAACCGCCGTGAAATTCCATTCCAGGCCGTCCGGATCGTCAATCGAAACGAAGGTAGGCTCGCCGCCCATGGTCAGGCGCACATCGCCTTTTTTCAAGTCGGCGTCAATGGCGTGGCCGAGGGATTCAATCCGGTTCCATTGTTCGTCAGTGTAAGGGAGGGTGACGCGTGGGGACTCGTAAATGCGCGTGACGCTCATCTCGAAGCTGAAATCGCTTTTGCATTCATCCACTGCGCCGGAAATCGGCGCGGCGCTGGTTGGATCCGGCGTGCAGGCGAGCGGAATATGCCCTTCGCCGGCAAGCAATCCGGAGGTGGCGTCCAATCCGATCCAGCCGGCGCCCGGCAGAAACACTTCGGTCCAGGCATGCAAATCGGTGAAATCCTTCTCCGCGCCGCCGGGGCCGTCGAGTGCCTTGACGTCGGGTTTGAGTTGAATCAAATAGCCGCTGACGAAGCGCGTGGCGAGTCCACAATGGCGGAGCAACTGGCAAAGCAACCAGGCCGAATCACGGCAGGAGCCGCTCGCTTTTTCCAGGGTCTCCTCCGGCGTTTGCACACCCGCCTCCAGGCGAATGGTATATTTGATGTCCTTCCAGAGCCGTTGGTTGACCGCCACGAGAAAATCAATCGTCCGCGGCTTCGAAAATCCGGATTTCTCCTTTGTTGCGGACTTTTTTCCCCTGGCGGGCGCCGGTTTTCCATCTCCCAATAAGTCCAGGCGTATCGCCTTGAGATATTTCATGAATTTGGGCGTGAGCCAGCACTTGCGCCGGAACGGTTCGAGTTCATGGTCCAACCCGGCGTCATATTCAAAGGGGAATTTTTCCGCGGCCGGTTCCAGGAAGAAATCAAACGGATTTAGCACGGCCATTTCCGCCACCAGATCCACAGTCACGCAAAATTCGCGGGTTGGTTCCGGAAAAACCAGCCGCGCCGAATAGTTCGACTGCGGGTCCTGCATCCAGTTGATGAAGTGCTGCTCGGGCGCGACACGAAGCGAATAGCTCAAAATCCGCGTACGCGAATGCGGGGCGGGGCGCAGCCGGACGACCTGCGGCCCCAACCCGACGAGCCGATCGTATTGGTAATGGGTTTTGTGATGGAGCGCAACGTGGATGGACATCTCAGTGAAGAGTGAAGTGTAAAGAATGACAAGTGATTGGATACACTAGGCGCCCTCCGTTTTCAGGTAGCGGATGCGTTTATGCACATCGGTGTTGATCGAATGATACGGTTGCATCAGGTTTCCGGGATCAAACAAGGTCTGGCGCATGTATTCGGCATCATCATTGCCGATGGCATCGGTGAAAATCGGCAGCAGATAATCAATGCCCATTCTCGAGGGTTTCATCAGCTTGGCATCGTAAAGCCCGGCGTGCATCGAGCGGGCGTGAATGAGTCCCCATCGGTCGCGAAAACGGTTGGCATCGTAGCCTTCGACATAAAAGCCCCTGGTGGAGTTGTATTGCAAAATTGAAACGGCGTTGTTGCGTCCCTCGGCGAGGAGGTCCACCGCCTTTGAGCCGAGCAACGCCGCGTAAAAGCGGTCAAAGAGAATGGGCCGTCCACCGCGCTGGGTGTGGCCGACTTTGCGGGTAAAGATGGCTTCCTTGGCCGATTCGCCGCGGCGATACAACTGAAAATAGCGGTCGCCAATCATCTGGATCAATTTCGAGCGCAACGCCTCCGCGGCGCCGCTCAGAACGATGTTCCCCGAAGGATCGGTGGATTTGGTTTCCGCGCCAAGCTCGCGGCCCTGTTCGTCCACAATGCCTTCGCCGCAAACGATGACGACATTCTTTTGCAGATCGTAAGTGTGTTTGACCCGTTCCGCGAGGTGTTCGAGGTCGAGAGGGTGTTCGGGAATAAGGATGATGTCCGGCCTGCCGTAGGCTGTACCCAGCGCAATGTATCCGGAATGGCGGCCCATGACTTCAATGATGGCGATGCGCCGGTGGCTTTCCGCCGTGGTGCGAATGCGTTCAACGCCCTGGGCGGAGACATAAACGGCCGTTGCATAGCCCGGAGTGGCGTAATTGATGATTTGGTTCAGATCGAAAACGGCGTGGGACTCGGCGCGCTTGTAGCGGAAGCCATGTTTGGCGGAAGCGTCGTTGACGCGCACCCATTCGTCAGGTTCGCTTGCATAATTGAGGCCAAGATCGTTGTCAATCGTCTTGGGCGCCAGTACCGTGGGCAGGCGCTCGGCAATCGGTTGAAGACCGTTGAGAGTGCCGTCACCGCCGATGCAAATCAGACCATCGATACCCAGTTTATTCAAACGCGAAATGATAAGGTCCAACTCGTCCTTCTTTTCGGGGTCAACAAAATCGCGCGACGAGCCGATGAGAGTACCGCCCTTGGTCGGGTCCAATTCCGGGATTTCCTGAAAGAGCGGGTTCAAATGCACGTGGGGGGCGCGGGGATTGAACAATCCGTTGAAGCCCTTGATCAGGCCGAAAATTTCAATCCGCAACTGGTTGGCGCGTGTCACCGCGCCATGGATCGTTGCGTTTAAAGCGGGCGTATCGCCCCCGGCGGTGAGGATGCCGATGCGTTTCATAGGCATTGCTGTTGTTGCTCCTCTTGTTGAACCAGATGGACCTGGTCGAGGTTCTCAAACTGCTGGAAAATGTAAGCGCGAAACAGCGCATCGCCGATATTGTTCAACTTCACCTGGGTATCATCCAAATACTGATGCAGGCCGATTTCAAAAATCTCGTCCACGCTGCTGAATTGCAGCTCCGCCAGAAGGCGCCCGGTCAATTTTTCGGCGTCATTACAAAAATGGCCTTCGGCGACGCCGGAAATACTGCGAATGGCCTGGTTTAAGCCGGTGACGCAAAATCGCACCGAGCGCGGAAAATTATCGCTTAACAATAGAAATTCGGCGACGCGCCGCGGATGGACGTCGGCGCCCGAGACGGTCTTATAGGCGTCCCAGGCGCTGCAGGAGCGGAGCACCGCCGACCATTCCAGGGCCTGGTCGGGAGTGATGGCTCCCGGCGCGCCCCGCTCGGGGAGGGTCTGGTAGCGCACGTCCAGAATGCGGGTGGTTTTGTCGGCACGTTCCAAATACTGGCCGGCCTGGACAAAGCGCCAACCTTCGTCGTGGACAAGGGTGGCGGCGATGATTCCATTGAGGTGGAGGGAGCTGGCTTTGATTTCCTGGAAAAATTCACTGGGACTGCGCCGCCAGATCAGCCGGGCCTCGGGCGAGCGAACGAACAGATAGAGGCGGTTCAATTCCTCCCACAATTCGAGGGTAAGCTGGTCGCGCACCATCCGGGCGTTTTCGCGCGCCTGGCAAATGGTCTGCACGATCGAATTCGGATTTTCAGGCTGAAACACCAGAAATTCGGTGACGGCCTTGCCGGTGGCGTGAGGATGCAGGTTGAAGAACTCCTTTTCATCGCCCGTGGCCTGCACGATGGGCAGCCAGTATTCGATCAGCCGCTTTTCATCCAGGTCGCGGATATCAAGAAGCAATTGCAGGTTGACGTCCACGAGGCGGGCGATGTTTTCGGCGCGTTCAATATACCGCGCCATCCAGAAAAGCGAATTGGCCACGCGCGAAAGCATTTAATACAAGACCCACGTGTCCTTGCTCCCGCCCCCTTGCGATGAATTGACCACCAGCGAGCCTTTGCGCAAAGCCACGCGCGTCAAGCCGCCGGGAATGATGCAAATTTTTTCTCCCGACAATATATAGGGCCGCAAATCCACGTGCCGCCCTTCGAACTTGCCGTTGCAATAAGTCGGGTGCTGTGACAAGCAAATCATCGGCTGCGCGATATAGTTGCGCGGCTCGGCGATGATTTGCTTCCGGAACTTTTCGATTTCATCCCTGCCCGCCTTTGGGCCCATTAGCATCCCGTAGCCGCCGGACTCATTTGCCGCTTTCACGACCAACTGCGGAAGGTGCTCCAAAATATATTTCCGGTCGGCCTCCTCGCTGGCGAGGTAAGTCGGGACGTTGGGCAGAATCGGCTCCTGGTTCAGATAGTATTTAATCATCCGCGGCACGAAATAATACATCACCTTGTCGTCGGCGATGCCGGTGCCAATGGAATTCGCGAGCGAGACATTGCCTGCCCTGTAGGCATGGACCAAGCCGGGGACCCCGAGCATGGAGTCTTTGCGAAAAACCATCGGGTCAATGAAATCATCGTCAATGCGGCGGTAGATGACATGCACCGGCTGAAGGCCCTTGGTGGTGCGCATGAAGACACGCTGGTCGCGCACAAACAAGTCGCGTCCCTCGACGATTTCGATGCCCATTTGCCGGGCCAGGTAAGTATGTTCGAAATACGCGCTATTGTAGGCGCCGGGCGTGAGCAAGACCACCGTAGGGTCCGCCACGCCGGCGGGGGCGAGGAACTTGAGGCTTTTCAAAAGCTCCTGCGGATAAGTTTCGACCGGGCGCACGCCGATGCCTTCGAACATACCCGGGAAAGCCCGCTTCATGGCCCGGCGATTTTCCAGGACGTAGCTGACCCCGGAGGGACACCGGCCGTTGTCTTCCAGCACGAGATAATTGCCGTCCTTGTCACGGATGAGGTCCGTGCCGCAAACATGGATATAAATGCCCTTGGGCACATTGAAATTGACGAACTCGCGCCGGAAATGCCGGCCCGAGAGCACATAAAATTCCGGGATGACACGGTCCTTGAGAATCTTTTGCTCGTGATAGATGTCGTGGAGGAAAAGGTTCAGGGCGGTGATGCGTTGGGTCAGCCCCCGTTCCAAATGCTCCCATTCGTTGGCTGGAATGATGCGCGGCAGCAAATCGAAAGGGAAAATTTTCTCTGCCCCGGCGGCGTCGCCATAGACATTGAACGTGATACCCTGCCGCAGGAACGCCTTGTCCACTGCCTGCCGCTTTGCGTTGAAATCCGATGGCTTGAGGGAGCCAAAAAGCTTATTGAATTTGCGGTAATGCGCCCGGATGCCGGTTTTGCCGTCGAGCATCTCATCATAGCCGCCATTGGTTCGGTAATTTTTCAGCATAACCAGTTGTTTTTTGAACGCGGTGGGCGTTTTCAAACAGTTCGAGCGCCGGATATAGACGTACCTCTTGGCGCGTCTTCCGCGAATTTTTCACACAGTTATTACGTCGAAACGTGCCAAAGCGCCTGATTTTTTCAATTGTCCATCATGGATCAAGCAATCCCCTTGCCGGATTTGATTCATGAATTTTTTCCACAAACAAAATCGCTCCATTCATGGCATCAGAGTTGCAAACCGGGGGAGAGATCAGGAAACTGCGGCGCGAAATTGAAATGAGCGTTCCAATACAAGTGCCATCGGAGAACCGCGACAAATTGTCGTCACATCTTATTGCCCACATCAATGTGAAGCTGGCCCTGATCGGCTGCCCACCCGTGGCGGTGGAGGGCAGTACCGAATTTTCCCAGATTGTCTCGGCCATGGCGGACCTCTCGCGCGAGAAGGACCGGCTGCTGGGAAATTACCTCAATCCCGCCGACCAGCGCATTCAGACTTTTCTTTATGACTACCTCCAGGACGTGCCGACGACGAAGCTGCCCGTCCGCACCTTTACGCTCGACCGCGCGGGGCTGGCCCGGGTGCTCTCACTGCCGATTGACCGGGACGCCTTCAGCTCGGAAATCATCAATTCCTACCGGGTGGCCAATGGTGTGCTGCATAATCCCAAAAGCGACCGGCGCACGACGCAGGGAATTTTCCACGTCACCGAGGGCGGTTTGCCGATTCCCGATGATAAACTGGCGGCGCCGAAAATCACATTTGCCAGGATGCTCGCGCTCGCCCTCAACCCGCCGCGGGAAATCATGCGCCTTCCATTCACGGCCACACAACCGGCGCCGGCGGAGTGCTTCGTTTCGCTCCTGCTGCGCCCCATCGTCTGCCCGGAAGTGCCCGGGTTCAGTTCCGAGAAACGAATGGAAATCCGGTTCTTCGTTCCCGGCAACCTGGTGAGCAACCTGGATTTCGTCGAAAGCATTTTTGGAAACGGCGGCGACCCGGTTTTGCCGGAGAATGACGCCGCGCTCGATACCGAACATTGGACGGGCCACACGGGTTGTGTCATTCTCGCGCCTCATCTGGTCAAGGCCACCAAAAAATCCGTCGGACTGCCGCATTGGGACCAGGCGAGCGAGCGCCGGCGCCGCGACGGCATGTGCTGGAAAGACGAAAACGAACCCTACAACAACGGCGGCGCGTTCAAATTGACCTGCCGCGATGAAAGCGGCGTCATCGTCACGCTCATCGCCGACAATTATTACGGTTATTGCAAAAAAGAGGTGAAGACGCAAATTAGTTTCGCCGCCAATCTGTTTGGCAACGCCGAGGAGGAGCACGCGGGAGGCGCGCTGGTTTTTCCGAGCTACGATCTGGGCGAGGAATTCAGCGGCGACACTCATGTGAAGCTGCGGGGGCATTCATTTGCGGAAATGATTTCGCTGTTCGGGGAGGCAATGGATTTGAAACCGGAAGGTTATGCCACGGACAAAAAATTTCCCGAAATCGTTTACGTTCCGGAAAGCGCGGTCTTTGATTTGCACAAACAGCGGATTTGCTGGGCGGATCATTCCGGGATCAAGCAGAGCATCAAGTTGCAGCCGGAGAAAATCTACGTCCGTCCCTCCGGCTACAAAGTGCGGATGGAGAAACCGCCGGGCGCGCAACGCACCTGGCGCCTGGCCGGAACGGTGGCCGAAGGCACGCTGTGCCACAAACCCTGCACCGTGTCAGGCGGCGGCAAATCCGAAATCTCCAAGCCAATCACCGACGCCATCCTCACCGGCCCGGTTTTCGTCGCCGATTTGAAAAACGATTTGGACCGCGTGGCCGAATTGATTGACCGCGACTACTCAGGCCGCTTTCTCGACAAGGCAAAATCCGACAAACGCGCGGTGCTGGCGCCGGAACGCTCGCTTGGCTCGGTCATCAAGTTGCTCACACCCGACAAGCGCGAATACACACCCGAATACAACGCCTGGCTCGATTCCGTGCCGCAATATCTCAAGGAACTGGTTTTTGTGGTGAAACGCCATCACAAGCCCGAGTGGGGCGGCCAATGGCGGGACCATTTCAGCGTGGACATCATCAATGGCACGCCGGGCAACGAATTGAAATGCGACAACCGCACCCTCGTCACCACCCGGTTGCGGGTCGGCTTCGATGACGACGGCGCCTGGCGCACCTTCGGACTGCGTAAGGATTTTCATCCATCCGTAAAAATCCAGTTTGAGGACGATATTACCGCCTCGACGGTGGTGCCGCCGGGAATTTTGGAAGACGTGTCGGACGCGGATGCCCATTCTGCGGCGAAATTCGTCAAAAACTGCGAACAAAGATTGTTCCAGCGGCCAGACGACGCGATCCATCGCGGTTACGACAAGCAAACAGAATCGGATTTCGTCCAGACGGACAATTTCTTTTCGAATTACGAGCCGCTCACGCCCGGGGCGGCGAAGGAATTGGTCGAGGACGCCATTGGCTTTTATCAATTCACCGAGCCGATGCAGAATTTGATTTGCGAAATTGCAACGAACGGGCGTCCGGAATTCTTTATCTCCTCCGCGCATCCGCGGTTGGTGGACGGAAAGCCGAGTAAAAATCCGCGGTACCTGCAAAAGCGGCCCGACCTGGTCAACCCGCGCGAAAGTTATTTGGCGGAAATGGCCATGCGCCTGCACCGGCGCGTGCCCTTCGGCAGGCCGCTGCATACTCCCGTCTCCATCGTGTTGCCCGGGCGCCGCAATAATCCG
>JASHVW010000256.1 GCA_030044395.1 Verrucomicrobiia bacterium | reverse complement strand
GGCGTCAGCGCCATTGCGAAATTCGCGCACCAGCCCGAAGTCCAGCACTTTCACCCAATCAAGCACACCGCCGCGGTCGCAAAGAAAAATGTTTGAAGGTTTGATGTCCCGATGCACCAGGCCCAATGCGTGCGCCTCGGCCAGCGACTCGCAAATTTGCGTGAGAATGGAAATCACGCGGGCTTCTGGTTGCGGCCCAAAGCGGGAGACCAGGTCATGGAGGTTCAATCCGGCCAATAGCTCCATCGCGTAATAGAAAATCCCATCGGGCGTGCGCCCGTAATCGTATATCTGGATCGTGTTCGGATGGGTAAGCTGGCTCGTCAGGCAGACTTCATGCTCGAAAAGCCCGATGGCGGCGGCATTCGCGCGATCAGGCAGGAGAAGTTTCACGGCGGTGTCGCGCCGCATCAGCACGTGGCGGGCGCGATAGACAACGCCCATGCCGCCTTCGCCAATTTTTTCGCCGAGAGTATATTGCCCGAGCTGTTTTAACTTCAACTCGGCTTCACCCAGCCGTCGTCGCCAGGCAATGTTGGCGTAGGAAAAAATAAACAGGATGACCCCGCAAAGAACCAGCAGCAGAAAAAGCGCAACGAAGACGTAGTGGAGCACGCGCAACGATTCGTAGGCCTCGGTCGCGTCAATTTGCGTTATCACGCCAATCCCGAGTTGTGGCAGCCAGCGCCAGGCGCCGATGACCGGCACACCGCGATAATCACGCGAGGGCGTCACATCCACCCCGTCATCGCGGTCAAGGGCGTCCGCCACCAACCGGGTCAGGGATTCCGTTGTTGAATTCGTGGATTCAGGCTTGAATCCTTGCGTCAAATCGCCGCCGGGATCGCGCAGACGGAGGTTCAGCGCGGAACTGGCGTTGGTCGCGTCGAGCAAGCCGAGCTTTCGGAGCTGGTCGTCGAAACGGCTCCGGGAAATCAGCAGGCCGGTTTGATCAAACGCGTAGGTTTCTCCCGATTCGCCCGAGCGCGCCACCGAGAGAATCCTTGTGAACTCCTGGTCCGGGTTGATGATTAATGCCAGCGCGCCGACTACGGTTCCGTCTTCGATCAGCGGCGCGGCCACCTGCATCAAGGAAGCATTGCCGCGGCGTCCGCGCGTGGCATTGGCTTGTATCGAAGTGTTCGCGCGGTGGAATCCATTCGTCCCACGGTTGGGAAAAAATCCGGACATGCGGCGTTGCACGAGCAACTCCGGTTTGAACGGCGTGATGATCACCGGGCTGCCGGAAGCGAACAGTTCGGCAAACTTGTTCGTGTGGGCCTCCGACACCTTCAGCGCCGCGACAGGACGGAAGCGCATCAAACCGGCAACGATGGTGTAATTGGTATTCACCAGTTGCGCGGTTTCGTAGCCCAACTGGTTGAGACGCGGGCGGAGATAGCGGGCCAACTGTTCAGTGTCCGCGAGGTTGGTGGGACTTTGCGCGGCCAGGGGGTCCTGCTCGGAACGGTCGAGAATCCGGATGGCGCGGGCGCGCACCTCCGGTTCATCGGCCAGCGAGCCGGCCAGCCGCATCTGATTCGTCGTCCAGATTTCGAGCGCGGTGACATTTGCGTTGAGCGTCGAAGTCAACCGGGCCTGAAGCTGCTGTTGGATGGTTTGGCGCACCTGATGATTTCCCCACCAACCCAACAAAGCGACCAGGCCCGCGATGAATAGCGGGACCATCCAGATGGGTTGTTTAAAGCGGCTTGCCATGATTGCAGCAAGTTGAAAGACGCGCAGGTAGCCGGCGGGGTTTCGTCAACATCAACCAAAAATGGTCCGCGCGGAATTTTGCGCAGCAGCGCAGGAATTGCGCATGACGTGAGAAGTAAAAATTCAGAGCATTGGGACAGGTATTTAAGCGCGAAATGCAGAGGGCGCGTCGGACTTGGGAAGGGTGGAAGATTTATTTGCCGATGCCGCGCTCGCTGGCGCGAACAAACCGGACCAGATGCTTTACTTCCGGCAACGGCGGCAATTTCTTTTCCACTTTGGTTATCGCATTGGAAATGGTCAGTCCTTCGCGGAACAAAATCTTATAAGCGGTCCGCAACGCGCGTTGCGCTGCTTCAGAAACGCCGTTTCGCTCCATGCCGGTTTTATTGATAGTGCGGGTTTTGGCCGGGTTGCCGTCAGCCATCATAAAGGGCGGGATATCCTGAACGACCTTCGAGCAGCCGCCAATCATCGCCATTTTTCCTATACGACAAAACTGATGGACGGCCGCGAGTCCCCCAATCACGGCAAAATCCTCAACGACCACGTGCCCGGCAAGCGTCGCGACATTTGACATAATAATCCGGTCGCCCAGCGTACAATTGTGGGCAATGTGGCAGTAGGCGAGAATATGATTGCGCGAGCCGATGCGGGTTACTTCGCCGTCACGGGTTGCGCTGTGAACGGTGACGTATTCGCGAAAGGTGTTTCCATCGCCGATTTGAGTCCCGGTGACGCCGCCGTTCCATTTCAAGTCCTGCGTCTTTAGGCCGATGCTGGCGAAAGGAAAGATTTCATTAGCTTTTCCCAACTTCGTGTGCCCGCCGATGACGACATGCGAATGAAGCCTGCATTCCGAGCCCAAGGTCACGTGCTCGCCGATGACGCAGTACGGGCCGATCTCGCAATGCGCGCCGATCGTCGCTTTGGGATGAATGATGGCCGACGGGTGTACCGCGCTCATAAGTTACTCGGAACGGAGCATGAAGGTGACTTCCGCTTCGCTCACGATTTCGCCGTCAACCTTGCACACTCCGTTCGCCTTGCAGATTTTTCCACGGGTCTTCATCAATTCGACCTCGATGACCAGGACGTCTCCTGGCATAACGGGCTTTCGCCATTTGACGTCCTCGGCGGCCATGAAATAGGCCAGTTGGCGGCCGGTCTCGGCAAATTTCATCATCAACAGCCCGGCAGCCTGGGCGATTGCCTCCAGTTGCAGGACGCCGGGCATGATGGGATGACCCGGGAAATGTCCCTGAAAATAGGGTTCGTTGATGGTAACGTTTTTGATCGCCTGGATGCGTGTTTCTTCGAGGCTAGTGATGCAATCCACCATCAACATGGGATAACGGTGCGGCAACAGTTGCATGATTTCCTCGGTGGTCATGGTGACGTTCCGTGGCGGGATCTGGGTGATTGTTTTTTTTGCCTCGCCATTTCCTTCGGCGGGCGGGGGGCCAAAGGCCTGCGCGGCGCGCAACGGCTTGTTCATTTGCGCGGCAATCAGGCGCACAAATTCGCAATTGGCGGCGTGGCTGGGTTTCACGGCAATCAAGTGGCCCTGGATTGGACGGCCGAGGAGGGACAAATCGCCGACGATATCGAGCATTTTGTGGCGCACAAATTCGTCGGGATAGCGCAACGGCTCCGTCGTGAGAACGGCGTCGTCGCGTATGACGACCGCGTTTTCCAAACTGCCGCCCTTGATGAGATTATTTTTGATGAGATGCTCGATTTCTTCGTAGAACCCAAATGTCCGGGCGTGTGACAATTCCTTCTCCCAGATCTCCGGGGTGATTTCGGTGCTGAAAAACTGGGTGAACCGCCCGCGCTTGTCGGCGCTGGTGCAGGTGATTTTCAGATCATCGGCGGGAAACAACGTCATGAGCGTCTCGCCAACCTTGAGTTCGACCGGTTCAACCGGTTTAAACGCCTCGCATTTCTCCGGCTGCGTCATGATCCCGGCCGTCTGGAGAATTTTGCAAAACTCGCGCGAACTTCCATCGGCGATCGGCGGTTCGTTGGCATCGAGCTCGACAATCGCATTATGGACCTGCAGACCGGCGAGCGCGGCCAGGACGTGTTCCACCGTCTGGACTTTGACATTTCCCCTGGAGAGCGTGGTGGAGCGGTTGGTTTCGGAAACATTTTCGACGCGGGCCTCGATTTCGGGCTTTCCTTCCAGGTCCACGCGGCGGAAGCGGACGCCGGTATTGGCCGGCGCGGGCAAGATGGTCATGTTGACTCGATTACCGCTGTGCAGTCCGACTCCGGAGAAGTGGGCGGGTTTCTCCAATGTTTGTTGATTAAGCACGTCCAGATTAGACAAAACGCCGGCGGGAATGGCAAGAGTGTAGCGAAGGAGGAATTAGGAATGAAAATGTAATGCGAGGGGCGCCCGCGAGGTTTGTAAGGCAATTGGATTTGAAAAGAAGTGGGTTTTTAAAGACCCCCTCAACCTGACCTTCTCCCCCAGGAGAAGGAAAAGCGAGAGGACATTTCTGGGTTATTAAATGACTGCTCCCTTGATTCAGGCTCACGTTTGCCGAGAAAAGCGCCGAACGTTTCCCCCGCTCCTGTCTTTAATCTGAATTGGCTGCCGCAATTCATCAAAAACATATTCACAGTAATTTCCCTTCGATGCTTCGATTGCCATTGAATTATTTCGCGCGATTGTGAAGAACCTAATCTCTGCGGATAATTCACGTTTGATGAGAGGCGGTGGATTTTGTCTTATTGCGGAATGATTGATTCCATTTCGGACGTCTCGGGCTCGAGTCCTGATTTGAAAAAGGCCCGCCGTCAAAAAGCGGCGGCGCAACGTGGGCCGAGCATTGACCGCCTGCCGCCGCATTCGTCGGAAGCGGAACAGGGGGTGCTGGGCTGCGCGCTGCTTTCGCCCAATGAGTGCGTGGGAGAATGCATTGAAAAATTAAAGGATGACGGGCGTGAGGCATTTTACGATCTGCGTCACCAGACCATTTACGAGACGCTCGTGGAAATGTTCAACGGGGGCAAGACCGGCACAGGCCGCGAGGCGATTGACATCATTACCGTCCAGCAACGGCTTAGAGACAAGCAACTCCTCGAGCAAGTCGGTGGGATTGCGTATTTATCCCAACTGCAAGACGCCGTTCCCAGCGCCGCGAACCTCAGCTATTACCTCGACATTGTCCGCGAGAAATATCTTTTGCGGAAAATGATCCAGACCTGCACGGAGGTGGTGGGGCGGGTCTATGATTACGAAGGGGAGGTGGACGCGCTGCTGGACGAAGTTGAGCGCGACGTGCTGCGGATATCCGAGTCACGGGCGCAGGGGGACGCGCTGACGACGAAGGAATTGGTGAACAAAGCGATTGGCACGATTGAGAATTTTTTCAGCCGGAAGGGGACGCTGACGGGACTAGCGACGGGATATCCGGATCTGGACCGGATGACGGACGGATTGCATGGGAGCGAGATGATAGTGATTGCGGCGCGGCCGAGCATGGGCAAAACGTCGCTGGCGATGAACATTGTGGAGCATATCGTGCTGGAAGACAAACTGCCGGCGGCGGTGTTCAGCCTGGAAATGTCGGCGGAGGCGCTGGTGTTGCGGATGATGTGTTCGATCGCGCGGGTGAATCTGCGCTCGATCCGCGAGGGGTTCATGAGCGAATCGGACTTTCCGAAACTGACGAGCGCGGCGGGGAAGCTGGCGAACGCAAAATTATTCATAGACGATTCGGCGGGGCTATCGATTTTGCAATTGCGGGCGCGGGCGCGGCGGCTGGCGCAACAGCATGACATCAAACTTTTTGTGGTTGATTATTTGCAGCTTTTGCATTCTACTGCGCGCCGAGCACAGGAAAACCGGCAGCAGGAAATATCGGACATCTCCAGCGGCCTGAAGGCGCTGGCGAAGGAATTGAAGGTGCCGGTGCTTGTGCTTTCGCAGTTAAACCGCGAGCTGGAGCGCGACAAGAACCGCAAGCCGCGGTTGAGTGATTTGCGCGAGTCGGGCGCCATTGAGCAGGACGCCGACCTGGTGGGACTGCTGTATAAGCCAAGTTCGGGCGATGACGACGACATGACCTCGGAAGAAGCCGATGGCGTTCCGGTGAATCTGTTGATCGCCAAACAACGCAACGGGCCGACGGGCGATGTCAATTTAACGTTCTTAAAATCATATACACGATTTGAAAGCGCAGCAAAAGTCAGCGACGAAGACGTTCCGGAAGGCCGGTAGGTGATGAAAGTGTTTCTCCGTTTAATCGGGGTGTGGCTCCTGCTGGCCTGCGCTCCCCTGGCATGGTCACAGGCATTGGATGAATCCTCCGGCATGAAGATTGATCGAGTGGATATCCAATACGTGGGGCCAGCGTCGGTCAGCGAGCAATTCGTCCGCTCGAATATTCGCGCCCGGGCCGGAGGCGCCTACACGCCCAATCTTACCGAAGATGACATTCATTCCCTCTACGGCACGGGACAGTTTTACAATATCCGCGCTTCGGTGGAGCCTGGCGAGGACGGGGGCGTGATTCTCACCTACATCATCCAGGCCCGCCTACGGATTACCGACATCAAAATTGTCGGGAACAAAAGGCTGAGCCTCTCGAAGATCAAGAAAAAGATCACGGTAAAAGCCGGCCAACCGCTCGACGAGGAGAAATTGTTCACCG
>JASHVW010000255.1 GCA_030044395.1 Verrucomicrobiia bacterium | reverse complement strand
AGAAAATTCCTCGCTCAAAGCGGCAAGTTCAAACTCTAGGTTCTCACTTTGATGGAATCGCTCTAATCTTTCCCCGATAAATTCTTTTGGCGCTATTCTTTTGCCTTTGTTATTTTTCTCCCGATGAGCAATGCAAAATCTCCTGTAGTCGGCATCCTGATGGGCAGCGATTCGGATTGGCCCACCATGAAATTAGCCGCCGATGCCCTGTCCGAGTTCGGCATCGCCAGTGAAGCCCGTGTCATTTCCGCGCATCGCGATCCGCGCGGGTTGGATGAATACATCTCGGGCGCGGCCAAACGCGGATTGAAGATCATCATCGCCGGTGCCGGCGGCGCGGCCCATCTGCCCGGCGTCAGCGCCGCATTGACCACTTTGCCGGTCATTGGCGTGCCGATTGAAAGCAAATCGTTAAAGGGCCTGGATTCCCTGTTGTCAATCGTTCAAATGCCACCGGGCGTGCCGGTCGCGACGGTAGGCATCGGCGCGGCTCGCAACGCGGGCCTTCTCGCGGCGCAAATCCTTGCCACCGGCGACGCTGCGCTCCAGTCGGCCCTGGATAAATTTAAAACGAAGCTGATGGAAGAGTCGCGGGCCAAAAACAAGTCGCTCGCGCAATAATCCGGATGCAACAACTCATCGCCGGCGTTCACAAATTCCGCAACCACGAGTTCGGCAATTACCGCAGGCTCTTCCGCAAATTGTCCCAAAAAGGCCAGAATCCCCACACCCTCTTCATCACTTGTTCCGATTCGCGCGTCCTCGCGGAATTGATCACCCAGAGCAAGCCCGGCGATTTGTTTGTTGTCAAGAACATCGGCAATATTGTTCCCCCCTCGAGTGCGATGGGCGACACCAACTCCACCGCGGCGGCAATTGAATTTGCGGTGGAGAATTTGCGTGTCGGTGACCTCGTGATTTGCGGCCATTCGCAATGCGGCGCCATTTCGGCGTTGCTCGGACAAACCCCGGTAGGGGATGGCCTCCCGCATTTGCGCAATTGGTTGAATTTGGCGGCCCCGGTGCTGGATTCGTTAAAAAAGGATTATGGGCATTTGCGCGATGACGACGAGCGCAGCACTGCGGCGGCGCAGGAAAATGTTCTGTTCGGGCTGGACAATTTGCACAGCTACCCGTGTGTGCAGGAGCGTTTGGCGGACGGGTCGCTGCAATTGCACGGCTGGTTCTTCAAAATTGCCACGGCGGAGTTGTTCGCTTATGACCCTGAAACGCGGCAGTTCATGCCATTGGTGGAAACGTGAAACCGGGAGATGGGTTGCAAGGGTCGCCGCGCACCATGGCATCGGTGTGGCGCAAGCCCAAAAGCTTCTTTTTCGGCGTGGAATTGCGGATTTCACGTATCTGCGGCATTTTCTACTTCTTAATATATGACCGGTAATGGCGACAAACTCCCCTCCGACAAACGTTATTCCACGGGAGAACTCGTTCGCCGGCTGCTAGCGCTGGCCTGGCGATTCCGCTCGGATTGCTTGTGGTCGCTGGTGTTGAGCCTGGCGTTGCTCCTGTTGGGCATCGCCGGCCTTCAAATGCTCGGCGTCGTCATAGACGTCATCCGCCATGGCCTCAATCCATCCGTACCGGCGCCGGTTTATCCCTTCGGCTGGCGCCCCTCGGCGCGATGGTCGGCATTGCAGATTGTCACGGCTTTGGCCTTGGCCATTGTGGCCCAGGCCGCTCTTCGTGCATTGCTCACCTACAGGTACAACATGATTACCGCGCGCCTGACCCAGGGAGAAATCGTCCCGGAACTCCGCGCCCAGATTTACGCCAAATTGCAGCGCCTCAGCTTCCGCTTTTTCGACACCCATGGCTCCAATTCCATCTTCAACCGGGTCACCGGGGACGTGCAAAACACCCGGTTGTTCGTGGATGGCGTGCTGTTGCAGGGGCTGACGATGATTCTGACTCTGGCGGCCTATGCGGTGTTCATGTGGCGCATCTACCCGGGGCTGACGCTGGCGTGCCTGTCGGTTTCAGTGCCGTTAGGGTGGCTGGCGCATTTTTATTCAGCTCGCCTGCGTCCAGGCTACTTGCAAAACCGCGAACTGACGGACCAGATGGTTTTGCTGTTCAGCGAAAGCGTGCACGGCATGCAGACGGTCAAGGGGTTCGCCGCCGAACCGCACCAAGTCCGGCGTTTCGAGGAGGCGAACGATCACGTGTCCCGGCAGCAGCGGAAAATCTTTTGGGACTTGTCCATCTTTACCCCCGGCACCCAAATGCTCTCGCAGATGAGCCTGGTCATTTTGTTCGCCTACGGCGGATGGCTGTACACCCAGGGAAAAATTCCGTTGGGGGGCGGACTCGTCGTGTTCGCCGGACTCCTCCAGCAATTCACCGGACAGGTGGCAAACCTCTCGACCATCGCCAACTCCATCGAGCAAAGCCTCGCCGCGGCACGACGGGTATTTGAGGTCATGGACACGCCCGTCGAGGTGCAAAATAGACCCGCTGCCGTCAAGCCGGACCGCCTCACCGGCAGCATCGTCTTTGAAAATGTGACATTCGGCTACCATCCCGGCAAGCCGGCGCTGTCGGAGGTCTCCTTCACGACCAGGCCGGGACAAGTAATCGGAATTTTCGGAATGACCGGCTCGGGCAAAACCTCGCTGCTCGGTTTGATCCCAAGATTTTACGATCCCTCCGCCGGTCGGATTCTGGCGGATGGAAGAGACCTGCGCGATTTGGACCTGGACGCCTACCGCCGCCAAATCGGCATTGTCTATCAGGAAAGTTTTTTATTCTCGAATACCGTGGCCGCAAACATTGCCTTTGGGCACCCGCTCGCCACTCTGCAGGAAATCGAGCGGGCCGCCCGGATCGCGTCAGCGCACGATTTCATCGCCGCGCTCCCACGCGGCTATGACACCGTGCTGGGCGAGGCGGGCGTGGATTTATCCGGCGGACAGCGCCAGCGCCTCGCGTTGGCCCGCGCTTTGTTGCTGCAACCACCCATCCTCGTTTTGGACGACCCGATGGCATCGGTGGATGCGCGGACTGAAAATGAAATCGTTGCGGCGCTGCGCGAGGCGATGATCGGAAGAACGACATTTATCGTCTCGGGCCGGTTGAATTTGTTGCGCAGGGCGGATTCAATCCTCGTGCTCGAAGGCGGAAGGTTGACGCAATCGGGCGCCCACTCCGAACTGGTGCATCAGCCCGGTCCGTATCGCGAAACGGCGTTGCTCCAAATCATGGAATTCGAAGAAACCGAAACGTCGCCCGGTCAACCTTCTGCACTCACCGCTGAATTGACACCAAACGGAAAATGAACACACCGAAGGACATTCAGCCGCCGGCCAAAGGAACCTCCGTGGACAACCTTTCGGCGCGGGAAGCCATCACGTTCTATAATCCGATGGAAGAACGCGAGGCGGACCAGGCGCCGCTCCAGATGGCACTCATCCGCCGGATTTTCCGCTACACCAATCCCTATGCGGCAAGGCGCAACTGGCTGTTCGTATTGACATTTACCCGCGGCCTGCAATTGCCAGCGCTCGCGTGGCTCATCGGCCGCACGATCAACGGCCCGATTGCCCATCGCGATTTGTCCGGCATTTATCGCTCGGCGGCGGCCTATCTGGCCCTGGCCCTTTTTACCATTGTAAACTTTCATTTTCGCCAGCGCTTCGCCCTCGAACTCGGCGAAGCCGTGGTCCATGACATGCGCTCGGATTTGTTCCGCAAGTTGATGACCATGCCAATGTCGTTTTTCAACGAAACCAAATTTGGCCGGATCATCAGCCGATTGACCTCGGACATTGATAGCGTGAGGGCCGGAGTCCAGGACGTCGCGTTCGTATTGGTCGTGCAAGTCCTCCAGATGGCCGTATCGGCCGCGCTAATGGCGTGGTATGACTGGAAGCTGTTTTCGTTGATGGTCGCAATGGCGCCAATCATCTGGGTGGTGAACCGGAATTATCGGCGGGAAATGAGTCGCCGGTTGCGCAAAGTCCAGGAATCCTGGAGCCGCGTTTCCTCGACGCTCGCCGAATCGGTGAGCGGCATCCGTGAAACCCAGGCGTTTGTCCGGCACGAAGTCAACGCCGGATTTTTCCGGAAGCTGATAGACATTCACGGGGAAAACAACGTCGGCGTTGCGCAGGCGTCGGCGGTGTTTGTGCCACTGCTGCAACTGAAGAGCCAGTTCTTCCTCGGGGCAATGGCACTGTTGGGGGCGTTTGGCACGTTGCGCTGGCACGGCTGGCTTCACATGGAAGTTGGCGATCTCGTGATGTTCTTTTTCCTGGCGAACCTCT
>JASHVW010000254.1 GCA_030044395.1 Verrucomicrobiia bacterium | reverse complement strand
AATGAACGTTCTCATCATTTTGCTGCTGCCGCTGATTGCGACCGTGCTCGTTTGTCTGCCTTTCAAAAGAGCGTGGGCGTCTGGCGTGACCGTTGTGGCGTCGCTGGCCACGTTGATTTTGTCCGCGCGGGTCGCGTGGCTGGTTTCAACGGGCAACTCCACCACGGCGGATTTGAGCGCCAACTGGATTGCCATGGACGGCTTAAGCGCGCTGATTCTGGTGTTGATTGCGTTCGTCTCAACAACAGCGGCGATTTACTCCGTCGGTTACATGGCGCATGGGAATCTGAAGCCGGGAAAACTCCGGCTTTACTACATCAATTACAACCTGTTCGTCTTCTCCATGCTGGCCATTCCGGTTTTGGCCGAGCCGACATTGGTATGGATTGTCGTGGAAATAACCACTTTGGCTTCCGCGCTGCTCGTTTCGTTTGAGAACACGCGCGAAGCATTGGAAGCGGCGTGGAAATACGTCGTGCTCTCATTGATGGGCGCGGGCATGGCGCTGTTCGGCTTTCTGGTTTTGTTCGCCGCGATGCAGGCGTCCGGTAGCACTGACGCCTACACTTGGAACAATTTAATTGCCGCTGCGCCGATGATGCCGCCGGTTTTGTTGCAGACTGCGTTCCTGCTGATTTTGATTGGTCTTGGAACAAAGGTCGGCCTCGTCCCGATGCACACCTGGTTGCCGGACGCGCACAGTCAGGCGCCGTCGCCGGTGTGTGCTCTGCTTTCCGGCATTGAGACCTCGACAATTCTTTACGCCATTTTGCGGTTATTCCCCGTGATGCAGGCGTCGCCCCATTCTCATGCTGAAACATGGGCGCTGGTTCTCGGTTTGATTTCGGTCGGCACGGCGGCGTTTCTGCTCATACAAGTCAAAGACTACAAACGCATGTTCGCCTTTTCCACCGTCGAGCACATGGGCATCATTTTGACGGCGGTTGGCCTCGGCGCATCGGTTGCCGGTTACGGCGCGATGCAACAAATCGTCAGCCATTGCGTGGCCAAATCCTTTTGCTTCTTCGCCGCCGGCGCGGTGCTGCTGACGGCTGAAACGCGGCAAATTGCCTCCATCCGCGGATTCATCCGCCAATCTCCGCTCGCCGGGGCCGCGTTTGTTTTTGGCGGACTGGCCATCACGGGCGCGCCACCGCTGGCGGTTTTCTTGAGCGAGTTTTCCATTCTCAAAGCCGGGCTGACGCAGAAGGAATATGTTGCCACGGGATTGCTTGCCGTTTTCATCGTCATCGCGTTTTTCGGCATCATGCTGCACGTCAACCGGATGGTTTTCGGCGCGCGCGAAAATGAACCTGCCGCTGTGCCGCCCAACAACCATGCCGAATCGAAGAACAAACCTCATCTGCCTTTCAGTTGCCGACTCGCGCTGATTGTGGCCGCTGTGCCGGTGTTCGTGCTCGGCTTTTATATTCCCCGACCGCTGGATGACCTGTTGACACAGGCGGCAGCGGCCTTAACAAGATAGGCCCCGATGAACCGCTCCGAATTAAGACAACAAATTGAGCAACGCTGGCCAGGCCAAATGCAATGCGGGTTCGCCGCCGGTTCGCCGTGCGAAGTGACCTGCACGCGTGTCACGCTGCCTGACCTGTGCGGACATCTTTTTCTGGACTGGAATTTCAGTTTCGCGGGATTGATCGTTGAGGAAGGCGCGAGCGAGTGGCAGTTGCGTTACGCTTTCTATGGCGATGGCGATGCCGGCTGGGTTCATGTGCTGGTCGCTGCGCCGCTCGCGGAAAAGACTTTTCCAAGCATCGTCAAATTCGTTCACGCCGCCGACTGGCACGAACGCGAAGCGGAAGATTTGTTCGGCATCCATTTTGAAGGCCATCCGCGCTTGGGCGATTTTATCCTGCACGACGACGCCTGGCAGGAAGGCGTGGAGCCGATGCGCCGCAAATTTGATCCGCGCGAAGCCATGCGCCATCGGAAACCGGACGAAGACTGGCGCCCGCATCGCATCGTTCAGGAGCCGGGCGCGTTTGTAATGCCCGTCGGCCCGAAATATTCCGGTGTCACCGAATCGGTTCATTTCCTGCTCGAAACGGTCGGTGAAGATGTCATTCGCTCGACCCCACGGTTGTTTTACAAATGGCGCGCGATTGAAAAACTTGCTGAAGGCAAATCGGCTGATGAGGTTTTGTTGCTGGCCGAAAGGTTCGCCGCAACGACGGCCTTCGCTCATGGACTGGCATTTTGTCAAGCGGCAGAAACGGTTTGCGGCGCGAATGTTCCGCCGCGCGCAATGACACTTCGCGTTTTTCTGGCCGAACTGGAACGCCTGCGCCAGCACGCCGGAGCGATTCAGGAAATCTGCGAATCTACCGCGCTGGCCGTGGCCAACGCCCACGCAGGCATCTGCGAGGAGGAATTGCTGCGCATTTCCGGTGAGATCACCGGCCATCGCTATTTGTTCGGCTTGCTCACACTCGGCGGGTTGCTTTGCGATTTGGCGAACGACGCCTGTGCCAAGGCGCTCGAAAAATCGCAGAAGGTTTTGTCGCAACTGAATGCGCTGGAAAAGCATTTGCGTGTCTCCAGCAGCTTTCTGGACCGGCTGGAGGAAGTCGGCATCGTGCCGGAACGGACGGCGATGGTTTATGGCCTGCTCGGTCCCATTGCCCGCGCATCGGGCATGGTCCGGGATTTGCGCCGCGCCCAGCCCTATCTGGGATACGAGAATATCCAGTTCGACGTGCCCTTCGAAGAAGAAGGCGACGGTTACGCGCGATTGCGGATTTTATTCGCCGAAGCGCGGCAATCGGTCCGCATTATGGAACAAGCGGTTGGCGCGTTGCAAAGCGGCAATGTCCGTGAGCGAATTGAGCTTCGCGCCGGCGCGGCGCTGGGCTGGGTTGAAGCTCCGCGCGGTGGCGCATTTCATTGGGTGCGGCTGGATGGAAATGGAAAAGTTGCGCGCTACCGGATTATTCCGCCGTCATTTGCCAACTGGCACGGCTTCCATTTGTCCGTGGAGAAATTCGCGTTCCAAGACTTTCCCATCATGTTGTCAACGTTCGATTTGTCCGTGGCCGAGAACGACCGATAAAAAATTTTAAATCTCACATTTTATGAGCCAGTGGGTCATCAACGGAATTCGCGCAGGAATCAAAACGACTGCGTATCCGGGCAAGCCGGAGACAGCGGCGGGCGTAACGCCGGGTCTGCCGGTCGGGGGCGATTATCCCGCAAATGACGTCAATTCTCTGATTTCACTTTGTCCGACACGGGTATTTAGCAACAGCGACAGCCAAATCCTCGTGGATCCTCGGCGTTGCATTCATTGCTATCGTTGTATTCGCGACATTGAACGGCCAGTGAATTGGGAACAGACCTACGAATGGGGAACCATCCGCGACGGCCAGCATGAATTCGGCCAGCCGTTTGAGCGTTCGATTCATATCTGCGTGGTGGACGCGGGCGATTGCGGCGCGTGCCTCAACGAGGTGAAGCAGCTCAACAATCCGTATTACAACATGCACCGGCTGGGTTTCTTCATCACGCCCACACCGCGCCACGCGGATGTGTTGCTGGTGGTTGGCCCGGTGACGGACCACATGAAGTTCGCCCTGAGAAAAGTTTATGACGCCATGCCCACGCCCAAACGGGTCGTGGCCGTCGGCGCGTGCGCGCTGACCGGCGGAGTGTTTGCAGAAAGTTTTGTCTGCGCCAGGGGAGTTGCGGATGTCTTGCCGGTGGATGTGGAAGTTCCCGGCAATCCGCCCCCGCCGCTCGCGATTCTGCATGGCCTGCTCGTGGTGACTGGCCGCAAAACTCCGGCAACGTGGGCGGGAAGCAAAACCATAAAAACATAAATGGACATCCCGACGCTCATTTCGATTTTCTTCGCACTGTGCGGTGCGGGAATTTTACTGTCGCTGGCCGCGCCCGCATCGCGGCAAGGCAACGTGTTGGCATGGCTGGGCTGTCTTGCCTCGATTGCTTTAGTCTTGGGCGGCGCAAGCGCGCTGCTTGCCGGAAAGAATTTCAGCCAGCCGTTGTGGACTTTGCCGGGATTGGCGGTGACGCTCACTGTGAAACTGGACTCGCTCGCGGCCGTGTTTATTTTCATCACCGGCCTCGTGCTTTTTCCCGCTTCAATTTTCGCTGCGGGTTCCAACATTTCATCAAGGGCCTTCACGGTGTTTATGTTCGGACTTTACGCCTCCATCGCGCTGATTTTTCTCGCGGGCGATGTTGTGTTGTTCCTCCTAGCATGGGAGGTCATGTCCATCCTTTGCTGGCTGCTCATCGTCTGTGGACGGGAAAGGGAAAATGGCCACGCCGGTTCCGGCTATCTTCTGCTGGCGATGGGTGAAGCGGGAACGCTCGCGGCGGCGCTGGCTTTTCTCCTGCTCGCGGTTGCCGCTGGCTCATTGGATTTCAATGCCATCAAATCGGCGGCATCCGGTTTGGGCGCGGGTGTGCGATGGATGGTTTTCCTGCTTTCGTTCTTCGGATTCGGCGTCAAGGCCGGGCTGGTCCCGGTGAATTTCTGGCTGCCGCGCGCCTACGTCGCCGCGCCGCGCGCGTTCGTGCCGGTGCTGGCAGGCGCGACGCTGAATCTTGGTCTCTATGGAATTCTGCGTGTGAACGCCGACCTCATGCCCGCGACCCACGCGCAGCCGGGCTTGGTTGCGCTCGTCGTCGGCACGCTTTCCGCGCTGGTCGGAATTCTCTACGCGACGACGGACAACGATCTCAAAATCATGCTGGCGCACAGCTCGATTGAAAACGTGGGCATCGTCGTCGCCGGCTTCGGCGCCGGAATGGTCTTTGTCGCCACAAATCATCCCGCGTTGGCGGCCATCGCCTTTGTCGCGGCGTTGTATCATCTGATCAATCATTCCCTTTACAAAACGCTGCTGTTCTTCGGTGTCGGCGAAATCGAGACGCAAACCGGCACGCGCGACATGGACCGTCTCGGTGGCCTGGGCAAATGGATGCCATTGACCGCGCTCGGTTTTCTCGTCGGCACGTTGTCTATCGCCGCGCTGCCGCCGTTCAACGGTTTTGTCAGCGAATGGCTGACGTTGCAAACCATGCTGCGCTCGGCGGAATTGACTTCCAACGGCGCAAAATTGGTTTTCGCCTTGTGCGGTGCTGGACTGGCGCTGACCGCGGCGCTGGCGGTGACATGCTTCGTGAAAGTTTATGCGATGAGCTTTTTAGGAATGCGGCGGCTGGAAGAGGAACAAAAAGTCAATGAAGCCAAATCCGGCGCGCTCGTTCCAATGGCAATACTCGCCGCCCTGTGCCTCGCGTTTGGTGTGCTGCCAACGTATGTGATTCCCGCGTTGGACATGGCAATCAATCCGCTGATCGGGGCGAGCGCCAGCGATGCACTGGTGCCGCCGTTCTTTGCTGCCAATCCAGCGCACGACACATTGCCGCCGGCTTTCGTGGACGATTTTCACGATCTCGGCGCGCAGGTCGGCCAAAGCGTTTTGCCCGGACGCGGCCTGGTCGTGCTGCATCGCGGTGGCGAGGCAAATCCGGTAGTGTTTGCCATGTCCACTTCCTATTCGTTCGTCGCGCTAATTGTGCTGCTGCTGCTAACTTACATTGTCATCCGCCTCTGGCTGACGCGCGACCGGAAATTGGCGCGGCGGCTGCGCTGGGATGGTGGCGTGCGAAATTTGTTGCCGGAAATGACCTACACGGCGACGGGTTTTTCCAATCCAGTGCGTGTGATTTTCGACGCGGTTTTTCGTCCGACGACCGTGGAGGACACACGCGAAACCGTGGCGGAACATTTCCGAACGGCCATCCGCCGCGAAAAAGAGCGAGTACATCTGGTGGATAACCTGGTATTTCATCCGGTTAGGACGGCGGTGATGTGGTGCGCGCGGCTGCTGGCGGGAATGCATCGGGGGCAATTCAATGCCTACGCTGCTTACACTTTGTTGATGTTGCTGGTCGTGTTGGTCGTGTTTTTGTTGTTTCAAACTTCGTGACAAGTCCGGCTTCCGCCAGAATTGTCGCGACAGTGAAAAAAAATTATGGGCGCGAATGGCCTATTATTGGAATTGATTTTCGCGCTGTGCTTCGCAGGCGCGCTGGCGGGAGTTTTTGTCCCCGAACGGCACGCTCCCACGCTGCTGGCGTGGTTCGGCTCGCTGGCAGCGTTGCTGACGTTGTGGGTAAGCGGCAACGTTTTGTGGTCGGGGCAAATCTTCCACGCCGGGCTCTGGACGATACGGAGTTTGGGAACGCTGACTGTTTCAATTGACCGTCTCTCGGCGCTCTTTCTGGCAGTAGCGGCGCTGGTCGTTCTGACCGGTTCGATTTTCTCGGCGGGTTATTTGAAACGTTACTCCAGCCATTACAGCCTGAAGGCACACAACGCCTGGTATCTGCTGCTATTTGCTTCCATCGTGCTCATTCTGATTGCGAACGACGCGCTTTTGTTCCTGCTGGCATGGGAGGCGATGTCCATTTTGAGCTATCTGCTCGTCAACTTCGAGTACCGACGCGCTGAAGCAAGCCGCGCAGGTTATCTCATGTTGGCGATGGGCGAAGCGGGTTTTGTGGCGGTCGCTTTGGTATTCCTGTTCCTCACGGTGAAAACCGGCTCGCTGGACTTCACGGTATTCAAGATGGCGGGCGCAAATCTCGGTGGGTTCTCCCGCTGGCTGATTTTTCTGCTGACGTTTTTTGGCTTCGGCGTCAAAGCGGGGCTTGTGCCGGTCAACACCTGGCTGCCGCGCGCACATCCCGCTGCGCCGGCCAATGTTTCGGCGATTTTGTCCGGCGCGATTTTGAACCTGGGCCTTTACGGCATCGTTCGTGTGAACCTCGACCTGTTGCCAGTCACGCAAAACGGGATGATTGGCGCCGGCGTGGTTGTGCTCATCATCGGAACCGTTTCCGCTCTGGTTGGCATTCTTTATGCGACTACCGAAAACGACCTTAAAGCCATGCTGGCGCACAGTTCGATTGAAAACATCGGCATCGTCACCGCAGGACTCGGCGCGGGAATGATTTTCACCAGCTACGGCAAACCGGCGCTGGCGGGTATCGCGTTCGTCGCGGCGTTCTATCACATGATCAACCATTCGATGTATAAATCGCTGCTGTTTTTCGGTGCGGGAACGGTGGACGACCGTACGGGTACGCGCGACCTCAACAAGCTCGGCGGGTTGATTCACGGGATGCCATGGACGGCCGGCGCGTTTCTTGTAGGCACTCTGGCAATTTCGGCGCTGCCGCCATTCAACGGCTTTGTCAGCGAATGGCTCACGTTGCAAACCATGCTGCGCTCGTCTGAATTGCCTTCGACGCTGGTGAAACTGGTCTTCGCGCTGTGCGGCGCGGGGCTGGCGCTGACGGCAGCGCTGGCGGTGACTTGTTTTGTGAAAGCGTTTGCGATGGGCTTTCTCGGCATGTCACGTTCGGAAGAAGCCGCCAAAGCCGTTGAAGCGAAAGTTCCTTCAATTGCACCGATGATTTTGATGGCCGCGCTTTGTGTGCTGCTCGGCGTGCTGCCGACATATATGATTCCGGCATTGAGTCATCAACTGCAACCGTGGACGGATTCCAGTGCCGACGCGCTGGTGCCGCCGTTCTTCGCCGCGAACCTGGCGCATAACACGTTGCCGCCCGCATTCGTGGAAGATTTTCACAATCTCGGCGCGCAAGTCGGACAAAACATTTTGCCCGGACGCGGTTTGGTCGTGCTACATCGTGGTGGTGAGGCGAATCCGGTCGTGTTTGCCATGTCAACCTCCTATTCGTTTGTAGCGCTGATTGTTTTGCTGTTGCTGACTTACGTTGTCATCCGTTTGTGGCTGACGCGAAATCGAAAATTGGCGCGCCGGACGCGCTGGGACGGCGGTGTGCGGCGGCTGCTACCGCAGATGACTTACACGGCCACGGGCTTTTCCAATCCGGTGCGCGTGATTTTCGAGGCCGTATTTCGACCCACGACAATTTCGGACACGCGCGAAACTGTGGCGGAGCATTTTCGCACCGCCATTCGGCGTGAACGGGTTTCGGTGCATATTGTGGATCGTCTTGCGATCCAGCCGGCGAAGAACACGGTGTGGGGCTTTTCCCGCGCTTTGGCTGCGATGCACCACGGACGCATCAATGCCTACGCCGCTTATGTGCTGCTGGCATTGATCGCGGCATTGTTGTTGAGCCTCTTTTTGTAACGACGACGATGATCGTGAAAGACGATTTCAAAATTTTGGAACAACCCGAATTACAAAATGAAAACAGATAAAATACAAAACATAAGTGCACAGGAAATTCTCGACTCGCGCGGCAATCCGACCGTTATGGTCACGCTCGCGCTTAATAATGGCGTCACCGCATCGGCTTGCGTGCCGTCCGGTGCTTCCACCGGCATCCGCGAAGCCGTGGAACTGCGCGACGGCGAAGCCAAACGCTATGGCGGCAAAGGTGTGCTTAGAGCAGTCGAGAATGTCAATAAAATCATCGCGCCAAAACTGAAGGGTAAATCCCCACAAGCCCAAAAGGAAATTGACGAATTGATGATCAAATTGGATGGCACAGAAAACAAATCCAAGCTCGGCGCGAACGCCATTCTCGGCGTCTCGATGGCCGTGTGCCGTGCGGCGGCATTGGATTCTAAACTCCCCCTCTACGCTTATATTCGCGAGCTGCATGGCGGAAAAGGGCCATTTACCCTGCCCGCGCCTCAGATGAACGTCTTAAATGGGGGCGCGCACGCGACGAACAATGTGGATTTTCAGGAATTCATGCTATTCCCCATCGGTGCGCCGACGTTTGCCGAGGCATTGCGTTACGCGGCAGAAACCTTTCACACACTAAAAAAGATTCTGCAAAAGAGCGGCTTGGTCTCCGCTGTTGGCGATGAAGGCGGCTTCGCTCCAAGTCTCGGCACGAATCAGGAGGCGGTGGAATTAATTCTCAAAGGCATCGCCGAGGGCGGCTACCAACCAGGTAAAGACATTGCCATCGCCATTGACCCGGCGGCCAGCGAGTTTTACGACCAGGGGGCTTACGTCTTCAAAAAGTCCGACAACTCGCGCAAGTCCCCGTCCGAAATGGTCGAACTGTATCGCGGTTGGCTGGACAAATATCCGATTTTTTCACTCGAAGACGGCATGGGTGAGGAAGACCGTGAAGGCTGGCTGGCAATTACGAAGGCGCTGGGCAACAAACGGCAACTTGTCGGTGACGACAACTTCGTGACCAATCCGACAATTTTTGCCGATGGCATCCGCGACGGCATCGCTAACGCGATTCTCATCAAGCTAAACCAAATCGGCACGGTGAGCGAAACATTGGAAACTGTGGCGATGGCGCAGAAGGCTGGCTATGGCACTGTCATTTCGCATCGCTCCGGCGAGACGGAAGATGCCTTCATTGCGGATTTTGCCGTTGGCACAGGCGCGGGCCAGATTAAAACCGGCTCGCTCTGTCGGTCGGAGCGCATTGCGAAATACAACCGGCTGCTCGCCATTGAACGCGAGTTGGGCAAAAAATCCCGCTATGGCGGCGTGGAGTTTATTGCCCGTTGGAAATGATCATTGGAATTTGGGAGTGCCGCGACTTCAATACCGCCAGGCAGACTCCATTGCTCCTCGCGGGGGTGGCCGGGAGAAATCCGGCCACCACGTTGGGGCGCGGTGCTCCACTTGGAAATAACGGCGGCAACGAGTTTGAAGAAACTGCCGTTCGTGATAGATTTGGTCAGGCAATGAAGTTTGCCTGTCTGCCTTGCGGCGAACCGTCCCGCCTCTTCGGGACTAATGACTTCTACCGAAATGACATCGGTAGCAAGCCATGCAAACAACGAGTTTGGATAAAGGAATCGAACGCAAGGCGCGCTTTGCCAGCCAGACGGAGAAAACGGCGGCTGGCGAGTCCGGCGCGCCCCCCGTGAGTTTCCAGAGCATCCTGTTTGAATCCCTTGATTCCGGCATTGTCGGAGACAAAATCGAGCCGCCGGAATTTTTTCACGATCTGAATTTGGACCAAGTTGTGGACGCCATCACGCGCGACCGGGACGAATATAATCTCAAGCCATTCTTCCGTGTTCGCTTGCACAATCTTGCGGCGATTGATTACCGCCAGGAAGTCATGCGCGACCTCGAAAATGAATCGCTATTCTCTGGCATAAAATCTTTTTCGGAGCGGATGCGCATGATCCGCGGACATCTCGCTGCCACGAAGGAATGGCGCTACAAATTTTCACAGGAGCGGTGGCTCCTGGACGCGGTGCAAATCTACTGCGTGGCGGTTGGCGAGTTGCGGCGCGGTCTCGAACATACCAATCCGAATTCGCGCGGCCTGCGCGCTTTCCGGGACTATCTGGCACAGTACGCCGAATCTGACCGTTTCCAAACACTCCGCCAGGAAGCAGAT
>JASHVW010000253.1 GCA_030044395.1 Verrucomicrobiia bacterium | reverse complement strand
TTGCCTGAGACCGGCTGCGTTACCAATTCAGTGCAATGGAACATCATCACCTATGATACGAATGGAAACCCCGTGATTTCCGGTTGCGCGGCCAGCGGCTGCCAATTGCATTCGTGCCAGGAAGGTCCTCCGGTGATCGTGAGTCAACCGGCAAATCAATCCGTTTACGTTGGCCAAACCGCCACATTCAGTGTCGAAGCATCCGGCGCCCTGCCGCTGGTTTATCAATGGGTCTTTGACGGAACAAATATCCTGGAGGGAGCCACCAACGCCGTGCTCGTGCTGCCTGATGTTCAAACGAATCAGGCTGGCGTCTATCAAGTGGTCGTCATGAATTCCCTCGGTGGCACCAACAGCACTCCCGCCACGCTGACGGTAAATCCAATTCCACCGCCCACCAACCCGATTGCAATTGTTCGAATCATCAGCCCGGCCAACGGCTCGGTATTTCGCGCGCCCATTGACCTCCCGCTCTTTGCTTACGTCAGTTATCCGGCGGATTCGCGGGTGTCAGTGCAATTTTACGACGGAACAAATGAAATCGGGGAAGGCCTGCCCGTGCTGCCGCCCACGCCTGTTCCGGTGACTTCCGACGGCGGCGCGCCTCTCTTGCCCACGCCGGTTCCACCGGTTTATCCGACAAATCTGTTCTATCTGATCTGGAGCAACGCGCCCGTTGGAGATCACGTGCTGACAGCGCAAGCCGAAATCGCTTACCTCGAGGACCCGCTGGTTTTACTGGCCAAATCGGCCCCGGTGGACATAACCATCCTGCCGCCCGTTCCTCCGCCTACTAATCGCCCCGATGTTGTAACCATCGTGGCAACGGATCCCGTGGCAGTGGAAGGGACTAACTCCTGGGTCTGGCAAGGTGAAACCAATTTACCACCCACATGGACCGCGTGGCCAGCCGCCGTCCCCCGTTGCTTCACCAATGCCGGCCCCAAGACTGCCACCTTTACCGTCACTCGCTTCGGCGAAACCAACGACGATTTGACCGTGGCGTACAACATCGGCGGAACTGCCAGCAATGGCGTGGACTATGTGGCTCTGCCCGGCTCTGTGACCGTGGCAGCCGGCGAACGTCATGCGCTCATTACCATTGTGCCGATTGATGATGGACCGCCGGATTTCATTAAGAGTGTGGTTCTCGCCCTGCTGCCTTCCACCAACACGCCGCCGGACTATCTTGTCGGCTTCCCAGGCAAAGCGGCTGCCATTATCGTTGACCGGCCCAACCCGACGCCGGCCACAGGCATCCTGCCGGATGGACGCTTCCATTTGTGCCTGCCGGGACCGGATGCCGCCTGGTTCAGCATCGAGTATTCAACCAATCTCACCGACTGGACGCCGATTTGTACCAACCAGGTCATCAACGGTTCCATTGATTTTATTGATCCGGACACGTCATCCCATGCCGCCGGGTTCTATCAGGCCGTGCCGGCTACAAATATGCCTGGAGATTAGAGCGTCTGAAGAAAAACTATAGCCGTGCGGCAGGGGGGAGACTTTGCGTGTCATTTTCCCTGAAGCAACGAATCGTTTGCCCCTCTTTTTTTACCTCCCTACGGTGTCATTTAATTTGAGTCCACTCGTCCGTTTTCCCCACTTGGCTTTTGGCCGGATTTGGAGGATATTTTTGCGTGTGACGCTGGGCTTTTGCCTGAAGACCTCGAAGCCCGGCTCTCAACGCAATCCACGGCGTTGCATCTGGCCATCGGGTCCCGTTTGCCGTTAACCCCATGCTTGGATTTCGCGTATTTGACCGTATTTCGCGGTTTACTTCTTCAGTCCCTGTGCTCCTTGCATTAAAAATTTGTGTCAGTTCCAGGTATTGCAGCATTTAGCGGCATTCGCTAAGTGAGCATCCCATTTCCAGTGTGCCTGGACCACCTCGTTTGGCGCGTCTTGCAAGTAGATTGGCGCGTTCTGCTAGTGACATTGTCCCGGGCTGAGGTATGGTCAAGGCATGAATGCAATGAAAGTTCAAATGAATGTATATCAAAGAAAAGGAGTCATAATGCAAAAACGCAAATTGGGCAACACCAACCTGGAAGTCTCAGCCATCGGACTGGGCTGTATGGGCATGAGTTTCGGCTACGGCCCGGCCGCTGATAAACAGGACATGATCTCACTCATTCGATCGGCGGTGGAACAGGGCATTACGTTCTTCGACACCGCCGAGGTTTACGGCGCCTATACGAATGAAGAACTGGTGGGCGAAGCCCTGGCGCCGGTTCGCGACCATGTGGTCATTGCCACAAAATTCGGATGGAAGATTGATCCGGCCACCCGCAAATCGGTCGGCCTGGACAGCCGTCCGGAGCACATCAAGCAGGCCGTTGACGGCTCGCTCAAGCGGCTCAGAACCGGCGTAATTGATTTGCTCTATCAACATCGCGTTGACCCGGATGTGCCGATTGAAGAGGTCGCGGGAACCGTGAATGAATTGATTCAAACGGGCAAGGTGCGGCACTTCGGCCTGTCCGAAGCCGGCGTACAAACCATCCGCCGAGCCCACAAAATTCAACCGGTTACGGCACTCCAGAGCGAATACTCGTTGTGGTGGCGGGAGCCGGAAGCGGAAATACTGCCGGCGTTGGAGGAATTGGGCATCGGCTTTGTTCCGTTCAGTCCGTTGGGCAAGGGCTTTCTCACGGGCGCAATCAATGATAACACCAAGTTCGACGGCAACGATTTCCGAAATACGGTTCCCAGGTTCAACGAGGAAAATCGCAAGGCGAACCAAGCCCTCGTGGACGTAATCACTAGATTTGCCCAACAGAAGAACGTCACGCCCGCGCAGGTTGCCTTGGCCTGGCTGTTGGCACAAAAACCGTGGATGGTTCCCATCCCCGGCACGACAAAGCCGCATCGTTTGCGTGAAAACATCGGAGCCGCTTCCGTCCAACTGTCGCCGGATGACTTGCGCCATCTCGAAGGCGCCGCGTCAAAGATTTCGGTTCAAGGGGCGCGTTATTCGGAACAGCATCAAAAATTCATCAATCGTTAAAAAGGACGTAGATAACTATGCGTGCAACTATTATGTATCGTGCTGGCGACGTGCGCGTTGAAAACGTCCCGGACGCCGCCGTCGTCAATCCCACCGACGCCCTGGTGCGTGTCACTCGCGCCTGCATTTGCGGCTCCGATCTGTGGCCTTACCACGATTTGGAACCCACAGAAAAGGGCCGCCCCATGGGCCACGAAGCCATCGGCGTTGTCGAGGCTGTCGGCGCCCAGGTGCGCCGTCTAAAGAAAGGTGACTTTGTCGTGATGCCCTTCGCCTTTTCTGACGGCACCTGCCCGTTTTGCCATGAGGGCTTGACGACGTCCTGCGTTCACGGTGGTTTCTTCGGCTTTAGTCCTGAGATTGGTGGTGCGCAAGCTGAAGCAGTCCGTATTCCGTTGGCCGACGGCACGCTCTATGTCCTGCCAGTCCGTGAGGACAACGCATTGGCGGCGTCGCTGCTTACGCTCTCGGATGTAATGGGAACGGGACACCACGCGGCCGTCACCGCAAAAGTCGCTCCTGGCAAGAAGGTGGCTGTCGTCGGCGACGGCGCCGTCGGCTTGTGCGGTGTGATTGCCGCAAAACGGCTCGGCGCGGAACAGATCATCATCCTCGGCCGTCACCCGGATCGCATCGCGCTTGCGAAAGCGTTCGGTGCAACGAACGTCGTGAGCGAGCGCGGTGATGAAGCCGTCGAGAAGGTGCATAAAATCACCGGCGGTTTCGGCGTTCATTCCGTGCTCGAATCCGTCGGCACCGAGCAAGCCATGCTTACTGCTGTCAATATCGCGCGGCCCGGCGGGGCGGTGGGCCGCGTCGGAGTTCCGCACTACCCGGGAATTCCTGCGTGGGAGCCGACGTTTTACAAGAACATCACCATCAGCGGCGGCCCGGCGCCGGTGCGCGCTTACATTGCCGAGTTGCTGCCCGACGTTCTGGAAGGCCGCATTCAACCGGGTCGCGTCTTTGACCGGGTCATCGGCATGGACGAAGTGCCAGACGGTTACCGAGCGATGGACAAACGCGAAGTAATTAAAGTCATGCTGAAACCTTGATTGCGAGAGAAAACATCTGAACCTATAAGCCTATGAAAACCGTCTTAATCACCGGAGCCAATCGAGGCATTGGTTTTGAGACCGCGCGGCAGCTTGCCGCTCGCGGATTCCATGTGGTCATTGGTGCACGTTCAAGGCACCAGGGGCAGAAGGCGCAGCGCGAACTGGAAAAGGCTGGGAAAGTGTCACTTCTCATCCTGGATGTGAGCGACTCCAGGAGCATCGCCAGTGCCGTTTCCGGGTTCGCAGCGATTGGCCAGCTTGACGTGCTGATCAACAACGCGGGTATTTATCCTGACGAGGGTGTTTCAATTCTCACTATTTCGCGCGAGCAAATGACGGGCACGTTTCAAACCAACACGTTCGGCGCACTCGAAGTCACCCAGGCCTTTCTTCCGTTTCTCAAGAAAGCGGTGCCGGCGCGAGTCATCATCGTTTCGAGTGGTTACGGCCAGCTTGCTGGGCTTTCTGCCAACGCGCCGAGCTACTGCCTTTCCAAGCTGGCGCTGAACGGCGTCACGATCATGCTCGCGGAGGCGTTGAGAGAACATCGAATTGCGGTCAACTCGATGTGCCCGGGTTGGGTCAGGACAGTCATGGGCGGATCGTCCGCTCCGCGCTCGGTGGCAGAAGGCGCGGAGACAGCCGTTTGGCTGGCGACTGAAGCGGATCAGAATCTCACCGGAAAATTCTTCCGGGATCGTAAAGAAATCCCTTGGTAAAAGAAAATCATTATGCCCCATGTTATCGTAAAGCTCTGGCCGGGAAAATCCGGGCAGCAGAAGCAGCGGCTCGCAGACGCCATCACCAAAGACGTAATGGAAATCTTTGATTACGGCGAAGAATCCGTTTCGGTGGCGATGGAAGAAATCAAACCGGCGGATTGGAAGGACGAAGTCTATAAACCGGACATTCTCGACCAGCCGGAAAAGATTTACAAAAAGCCGGGATACACCATGTGATCCATTGGCGACCAAACCACCAAACTGAAAGGATACGGATATGGAAATCAAAAGAATCGGCTCACAGCCATCGAACAAAGGACCAGCCGACTGGTTCACCGGCACGGTGCGCGTTGACCCGCTGTTTCAGGCGAGCGCCCCGGCGCGCGTGAGCGGCGCGAACGTCACGTTTGAACCTGGCGCGCGAACCGCATGGCACTCGCATCCGCTTGGCCAGACGCTGATTGTCACCAGCGGTTGCGGTTGGGCGCAATGCTGGGGCGGGCCAGTCGAGCAAATTCATCCGGGCGACGTGATTTGGTTCCCGCCGGGTGAAAAACATTGGCACGGCGCGTCCCCGTCCACAGCCATGACGCACATCGCCATCGCGGAATACCTCGACGGCAAGGTCGTTGACTGGATGGAAAAGGTCAGTGACAATCAATACTGCAAGTTATGACGGACCGTTTCCGCGTTTCGAGTCAGTTGGCGCCACGGCTGTCCGAGCACAAGATCGCGCTGTCGCCGTTGCTGCAACGCGCGGGTTTGCCGGCGGGGTTTTTCCAGCAGGAAAAAATCTACGTCACAACCGCCGAACTTTTCGCCCTCTGGCGCGCCATCGGCGAGACGAGCGGAGACCCGGCGATTGGCCTGAAGTTCGGCGCCGAACCGCGCTTGGAGCGGTATCATCCAACGGCCATCGCCGCCGTGTGCAGCCGTTCTTTCCGCGATGCCCTGCAACGCATCGCCCGCTACAAACGGCTCACCTGCCCGGAGGAAATCCGCGTGGGCACCAAAGGCGACGAGGCTTCCGTGGAATTCACCTACCTCGAAGCAACCGAGGAACAGCCGGATGTGATGGTGGACCTGGTCCTGGCCTGGATCGCATCCATCGCGCGCAAGGGCACGGATGGGCACATCACGCCGCTGAGGGTGGAACTGACGCGCGCCCCGCGACTTCGTGAATTGCTGGAAAATCATTACGGCTGCCGCGTGCGGTTCAAGGCTGGGCGCAACGCGCTCGTGTTCCGAAGCAGCGACTTGGACCGGCCTTTTGTGACGCACAACGAGGATTTGCTGGCGGTTGTCGGGCCGCAGTTGGAAGCCGATTTGGCGGCGCGGAACGAGAGCGCGGACGTGGGCGAACAAGTCAGACACGCACTGAAGCGCTCGCTGGCCGGCAAACGCCCAACTTTGCAGCATGTCGCCCGGGAGTTGGGCATGAGCGCGCGCACCCTGCAACGCCGGTTGACCGAAGCGCAAATCACCTTCCAAAAATTGGTGGAGGACACCCGACGGGAACTGGCACGGCACTATCTCAGGCACAGCACTGTGGAATTGAACGAGGCTGCTTACCTGCTCGGCTATGAGGATGGCAACTCGTTTTTCCGCGCCTTTCATCTGTGGGAAGGCGCCTCTCCGGGTGAGTGGCGCGCGCGACATGCCGTGTCTGTGGTCGCGGCATGATTTCGGCCGGTAAAGTTTCCTTTGGCCTGCCCTCCGTCTTGCCCCCCGTCCTGTCCGCCGTAGCTTCCGAGCGTAGCCGGGAGCCAGGCGAAGGAGGGCGCCTGCCCTCCGTAGCTCTTAGCGAAGGAGGGTCCCTTCGCCTTTGCCAACCTCGAATGCCTTCGGGGTTCGCGTCAAATCCGTTTCGCGTATTTCGCGATGGTATTTCGCGGTTATGATTTTCGGTCTTTGAATTCGTGTAAATTTGCGTCAAACCGTTTTCTGCTTTCTGCTCTCTGCTTCTTTCCGTGTCCACCTGCCGCGCCGAAGCGAAGCGAAGGCGGGTCCGTGCCCATCCGTGGTTGAAAAACTTTGTTTTCTTCGTTTCCTTCTTCTGTGAATCATCCGCAAAAGATTAAGTCGCTGTGTCCAACACGCATCATTGGATTCGTTTCGCGCCCACTCGCTTTGCGTCGTGGACTGCGGCAGCCCTCTGCCGCTTTCGAACCGCCACCCGCTCTCACACCCCCCGGAGGAATCCGATATTTCCGCTGAAGCCTGCAAAATCCGCGCCAGTTCCTGGTTGAATTTTCTTTGTGCTCTCTGTGTTCTCTCGCGGCTAAAAATTCGTGCCTGCCCTCCGTAGCTCTTAGCGAAGGAGGGTTAAATCCCTTTCGTGTATTTCGTGTATTCCGCG
>JASHVW010000252.1 GCA_030044395.1 Verrucomicrobiia bacterium | reverse complement strand
TCCAATTCGTTCTATAAGCTTGATAGTTGAAAGAAATCCATAACAGTTAATCCTAAATCCAGATGATGTCCACAACTCGAATGAGTGGTATTGGGTCGTCTTTCTATTCTTTGTGTTCGGCGGGGTTTTAACCGCGCCAACCCATGATCATCGGAAATCCATGGCGGGTGTGGCGGAGGCCTATTGCGCAGGCGCGGAGAGGTTAGTCTGAGCGTTTTGAGATGGAGGATTTGTGGACGCGACCGGTGGCAGCGCGCTCGGGGCGAGGCCATTGGTTGAAGGGGGCAAAATGGCGATTTCGATGCGGCGATTCCCGGCCCTGCCTTCGGCAGTGGTATTGTCGGCAATCGGGCGATATTCCCCATAGCCGACGGCGCCAACCCGGCGTGGATCCACGCCGGCCTGTTCGGTGAGAAAATGAACGGCGGCCAAGGCCCGGGCGGTGGAAAGCTCCCAATTACTGGCGAAGCGGCTGCGCGCGTCGGGGCGGATGGGCATATTGTCGGTGTGGCCAACAACCTGAATTTGCAGATCGGCATGTTCCGCGAGAAAGGCGGCCACCTTGCGCATCACAGCCTGACCGTCGGGTTTCAAGATCGCCTCGCCCGAGTCAAACATGACCTTGTCAAGGATGGTTACGGTGAGCCGGCCTTGCAGATTGGAAATGGTGACATCCTTGGACGCCAAGTCCGCGTTCATCTCGTCTTCGAGGCCTTTGGACACTTGGGCGGACGCCTCCTGTTCCTGTTTTAGGCCGGCAATTTGGGATTGCAGGTTCGTGACAAGGTCCTGGTTTGATTGATTTTCCTCCTGTGCAGCCGCGAGATTGGCGTTAGCATCATCGAGTTTTCCCTGGAGCGATTCCAGCCCGCGCATCTTCCCGACGGCCGAGGCCCAAAACAGCAGCGACACGACCAACAGGACGCCAAGTATGCCGGCAACAATCCAACCCCAATGGAATGCGTCCGGACGACGGTTTGCCCTGGCCGCGTATTCGGTAAATGGTTGCTTGTCTTCTGCCATGTTCCGCCGGCAGAGTTAATCAAAACGTGACGGTCTCTCCAAGTGAAGAATGCCTCCTTAAAACGTCTCAATTCGCTCCATCCATGGGAGCGCCCAAAGCCAACAGACTGGGAAAACATTTGCGGCAGACCGGTTAATGGGCAGCCCTTGAGGTGAATATGGGCAGTATTCGCCGCAGATTGCGCAGAGGATGGTTGTTTAATTTGGACATTCGTTACGAGTCCGGTCGTCAATCTCGATGGAACCAATTCGATGGTCATCGGCCCGAGTGCCAACAACCTTTTTTCGCCTGAAAAATTGAATCGGGTGGTTCGTGGCGATCCGCGGGGACCATCACCCGGGACGCCGTCGAGGAAAAATAATCGTTTACTATTTTCCAAGGCTGACCCCGTCGGGGGGCGCGGCGAGTTGAAGCAATTTTGCCTGCCGGGCATTTAAGGGCACGCTGAAGGAGCCGGACGCGTTTGCGATGCTTCCATCCCATAAATTGGTGGCGATATAATTGCCGGAAGGCAGGCCTGCGCGAGTCAGGTCAACCGTTATGTTCGTGGCGTTGGTGGAATAGTTGAAGACGGCAATGCACCAGACGGAGCCGTCCTGCCGGACAAAAATGTTGGCGGCACCGGTTCCGGTGTTGCCTTCCACGGGAGTAAATGTCCGGCCAACCCGCGCCACGGCATCAATCGCCGGATTCGAGAGGCAGGTCGCGGCTGCCTGCCGGCCGTTGGGTGACGTCAAATCGTCGCCATCAAGGAAGAGGCCGGTAATGGCGCAGCTGATCAGGCGGCTTTGATTTTCATTTGTGGTTGCCCCGTAGCCATTAAAAACCATGAGGTCGGGGTCATTAAACTGATAGAGATCGTCGAGCCACCAGCCACAGGTCACCGAATTCATTGTGTACGCGGTGTTGCCGACTAGCGAAGATTGGGCGTCACAGGCGATTCGACGGCTATCGGCATATTGATAAGGGAAAAGCGGGGCGATGGATTCACTGATGAACATTCGCCCGTTGATGGCCGCCAACACATTGGACATTCCCTCGTTGTAGGCCTCAATCCCGGTGGTCACGTTGGTGTCATAATGAACGCCTTCGAGGGCGCCGTGAGACAAGAAATCCAGTTTGACGTAGTCGAATCCATCGTTGGCAAAGAGATTGATATAATAATTGATTAGATCCTTGTCTCCGGGATGAGTTGGGTCGAGAGCCAGGCCGCCATCGACGGACTCGGCGTTTCCGTTCTTGTCGCGCAGCAACAAGTCGCTGCAGCGGTATGCGTTGGTTGATCCCTCGACGAAGGTATTGGTCGCGGAGTTGGCGGATCCAAACCAGGCAAACGGCGGGAAATAGATGCCGGCCTTCTGACCGAGGGCATGACAATGGTTGACAAAGCGCCGCAACTGGAAGCTGGCAAAGTTGTTCCAAAAGGCATCCAGATTGATATAAACCGTTTCTTGATTAACAAAGCCGTTCCGCTCGAGGTTGGTGTGAAAAAAATCGGAGACCGCCACCGCATCGTCGTAATTGACGTTCTTCTGAATGACGCCCCAACTGTTCCAACCGAACGGCACACCGTTGGTCCAGACCCTGGGCGCGGCGAAGGATTTGTTTTCGGCGGCATATTCCCGCATGGTCTTGCGCCAATCATTCCCAAATCCCACAAAGACGGTTGGGGAAGAGATGGTGCTGCCGGTGATTGAACCGTGCGGCATGACATCCGCCGGCGCGGTCGCGCCGCCATACACATTCATCTGGCTGAGCTTGTTGTTGTCGCCGTAAAAGTAAATGCCCGTTTTCCAGACATCGTGAGTGACTGAGCCGACGACGAGGCCATGGCGGCTGGCATTGTCATAAAAGGCGGCGACCTCGTGACTAAGACTGGAATTATTGATGGGCATGGCGTTGTAGCTGACGAAGCCGTCGTTGTCAAACGGGACGCATAAGGCGCGGTCGTCGTTATGGCTTCCGATATCCACGCCGCCGGGTGAGTCCACAACCACCGGCGCCATCCAATTGGCGCCAAGATTGGCACCGGTCATGTCCACACGCACGAGGAAACTGTCGGTCTGGTCGAGGGTGAAGTATTGCTTCATGGCGGGCAGACCGGTGCGGGTGGCGGTGACGACCACCTGGTTGCCGGAAATGGAATAGCTCCAAGTGCGGTAGCCGGTTCCCTTGATGTACCCGGTGCCCAGGGTGACTCCACTGTAAAAGGCGGAAATTTTTCTGG
>JASHVW010000251.1 GCA_030044395.1 Verrucomicrobiia bacterium | reverse complement strand
GGCATTCAGCGGCGGATTGGACAACGACGGAAATGCATATTCGGCAAATTCTCTCGGGTCGTCGCCGGTATGGAATGGGGTCAATTTCAATCTGGGACCGGCCAACGCGGACGATGCCATTGCCACGGCGAGCCAGACCATCACCCTGCCTGCCGGCAATTTTACGTCCTTGTTGTTATTGGGCGCGGCGGTCAACGGCAGCCAAAGCAGCCTGACATTCAAGGTGACTTACACGGATGATTCGACAACCAATTTCACGCAAAGTTTCAGTGACTGGGCCAATCCGCAAAATTATCCTGGAGAATTCCTCGTTGACAATATGTCTTATCGCGACACGGGTGGAGGCACGAAGGACCTCAACACGGCCGTCAACGTCTATGGATACAGCTTTACAATTGACCAGACTAAAACGGTCAAGAGCGTGACGCTGCCAGACAATGGTGATGTTCTATTGCTGGCGATTACCCTGGCCAACGACACCGCGCCGGTCTCGCTGGCCTCGTATTACAATCGGGCCGGGATGTACACGGATGACACGACGTTCACGAATCCCGCGACCGGCGGCCTGGATGGAGTGGGCGATGCTTATTCGGCGACGTTGCTGGGCGGCTCATTGACGTGGAGCAACGCGATCTTTGACTTCGGACCGCCGAATGTCACGGACGTTGTGAGCGCCGCCGGACAGACGATTGTTTTGCCTCCAGGTCCTTATTCTGTCTTGCGAATGCTCGCGACAGGAGTTGAGGGAGACCAAACGTCGCAGTCGTTCATCATTACCTATACCAACGGCAATACCGCGACGTTCGATCAAAGTCTCAGCGATTGGTACACTCCGGCCAATTACCCGGGCGAAACCGAGGCCGTCACCATGGGGCATCGGAACGTCAGCGATGGAACTGACGACAACCGGACATTTTACCTGTACGGGTATTCATTTAACCTGAACAGCACCAACCCGGTCCGGAAACTGCAACTGCCGTCCGATAGTGACGTGGAGATTTTGGCCATCAGCCTGGTTCCCCATTGGCCTCCGGTATTTACGGCGAATCCATTCAGCGAACCGGGTATCGAAGCCGGGCAGGCGTACTCCGGGACGATAGCGGGAACCGCGGTGGACCTGAACGGTTCGGCGCTGACGTTTGCGAAAGCCAGTGGGCCGGCGTGGTTGACGGTAGCGGGCAATGGCGCGCTTTCCGGCACGCCGCTTTCGGCCAACGTGGGCACGAATAGTTTTGAGGTAACCGCAACGGATCCAACCGGGACTTTCACCAATGCCACCCTGACGATCACGGTGACCCCGGCGCCTCCCATCCTGTCCACGATTTCATTTCAGTCCGGATCTTTGTCATTGACATGGACCGGCGGCATAGCTCCCTATCAGGTTCAAATGACGACCAATCTTGCCGATCCCGAGTGGGAGGATATCGGCAGTCCAGTCGAAGGCGAGAGCATGACAATTTCGCCGACCAACGCAGCAACATTTTATCAAATTTATGGCCAATGACCTGCAAGGCCAGGTCATATACGGTTCCAAATGAAGGCTCTCGTCAAAAGCAGAAGCGAACGCGGCCTTTGGCTCGAGGATGTGCCCGAACCCACCATTGGCATCAACGACGTGCTGATTCGAGTGGACCGCACCGGCATCTGCGGCACAGACCTGCACATCTACAAATGGGACGCCTGGGCGCGGAAGACCATTCCGGTGCCAATGGTGGTTGGCCACGAATTCGTCGGCGAAATTGTGGAAGTTGGCTCCAATGTGAAGGATTTTTTTCCGGGACAAATTGTCAGCGGCGAAGGCCACGTGGTCTGCGGGCATTGCCGGAATTGTCTCGCCGGCCGGCGGCATTTGTGCGCGGACACCAAAGGCGTGGGGGTAAATCGTCCGGGCGCATTTGCCGAATATCTGGCATTGCCGATGACGAACGTGTGGGTTCACAATGGGATTGACCCGGATATCGGGGCGATTTTTGACCCGTTCGGCAACGCGGTTCATACCGCCCTGTCGTTTGAGGTTCTTGGTGAAGACGTTCTCATTACCGGGGCGGGGCCGATTGGGATCATGGCGGCGGCGATTGTGAGGCACGCGGGCGCGCGCTACGTGGTCATTACCGACGTAAATGAATTCCGGCTGGAACTGGCGCGCAAAATGGGGGTGACACTTGCGGTCAATCCGGCGAAGCAGAATTTAAGAGACGTTCAAAAGCAACTTGGCATGAAGGAAGGATTTGATATCGGCCTGGAAATGTCCGGCAATCCGGCGGCGTTCGGCGACATGATTGACAACATGGCGCACGGGGGAAAAATGGCGCTGCTTGGAATTCCGTCGGAGAGAATCGCGATTGATTGGAACAAAGTCGTATTCAACATGCTGACCATCAAGGGCATATATGGGCGCGAGATGTATGAAACGTGGTATAAGATGACGGTCATGCTGCAAAGCGGACTCGACATCAAGCCGGTCATCACGCATCGGTTGCATTATACGGAATTTGAAAAGGGCTTGGCGGTGATGGAGAGCGGACAGTCCGGCAAAGTCATTCTGAACTGGCGATGATGGAAACGACCGGCCTAATTCCCAATCGAACCGGGCGGCGGGCGGTGTTGCGTTTGATCGGCAACACACCGTTGGCGCCGTTGCACTTCGAAGCCGAAGGTGTGACGCTGCTGGCGAAGTGCGAGTTTCTGAATCCCAGCGGCAGCGTGAAAGACCGCCTGGCCAGGCACGTGTTGCTGGACGCGGAGGAGCGCGGCTTGTTGCGGTCCGATTCCATGATCCTGGAGTGCAGCAGCGGCAACACCGGCATCGCTTTGGCCATGGTCGGCGCGGCGATGGGCTATCGGGTGACGATTCTGATGTCAAGCAGCGCGAGCGTGGAGCGCCGCCGGCTGATTCGGCAGTTGGGCGCGGAGTTGATTCTATTCGACAGCGCGGGCATGTATCAGACGGGCATCGAGTTGTCCCGGGAAATGGCGGCGAAAGACGGGCGCTATTTTTTGCCGCGCCAGTTCGAGAATCCATTGAACGCGACGGATCACGAACGCACGACCGGCGAGGAAATTTTGCGGCAGGTGGAGGGTCCCATTGATGTCTTTGTGCATGGCTTTGGGACCGGCGGCACGCTGGCCGGTTGCGGTCGGGCGATTAAAAAACGCTGGCCGGGCGCGCGGATTGTCGCGATGGAGCCGGCTGAGCAGGCGCTGCTGGCCGGCGAATGTCCCTGCTGTCATTTCATTGAAGGGGTCGCCGACGGGTTTGTGCCGCCCCTGCTGCGGGACGCGCCGCTGGATGACAGTGTGAAGGTTAAAAGCGCCGAGGCGTTGGCGATGACCAGGCGGCTGCATCAGGAATTTGGCCTTCTGGTCGGAACTTCATCCGGCGCCAATGTGGCGGCGGCGCTCCGGCTGGGGGCCAAAATGAAGCCCGGCGCCACCATTGTGACCCTGCTTTGTGATCGCGCGGAGCGCTATTTCAGCACGCCGCTATTTCACGAGGCCAATTGATTGATGTACGACGCCTTTCAAAAACACATTTCAGGAAGACTCGGCGAAATCCGCGCGGCGGGAACCTATAAGAACGAGCGCGTCATCACCACGCCTCAGGGCACAGCCATCCGCGTCGCCGACGGCAAGCCCGTGCTGAATCTTTGCGCCAATAATTATCTCGGCCTGGCCCAACATCCCGCGGTGGCCGCGGCGGCGAAGGAGGCGATTGACAAATGGGGATACGGCATGGCCAGCGTGCGATTCATTTGCGGCACCCAGTCGGTACACAAGCAACTGGAGGCCAGGTTGAGTGAATTCCTCGGGACAGAAGACACGATTCTCTACTCGTCCTGCTTCGACGCCAATGGCGGTTTGTTCGAGGCGCTACTTGGGCCGGAGGATGCGATTATTTCCGATGAGTTGAACCATGCGAGTATCATTGACGGGGTTCGCCTGTGCAAGGCCCGATGTTTTCGTTACTTGAACAACAACATGGGGGACCTGGAGGCAAAACTGAAGGAAGCCGCCGGATGCCGTTTCAGGATGGTCGCGACTGACGGCGTTTTTTCGATGGACGGTTGCCTTGCCAATCTGCCGACAATTTGCGATCTTGCCGGGAAATACGACACCCTCGTGATGGTGGATGATTCCCACGCGGTGGGATTCATGGGCCAACACGGACGCGGCACCCATGAATTTCACAATGTCATGTCCGGGGTGGACATTATTACCGGCACTTTCGGCAAGGCCCTCGGGGGCGCCAGCGGCGGCTACGCCAGTGGCCGCGAGGAAATCATCGAAGTGCTGCGGCAACGGTCGCGGCCCTATCTATTTTCCAACACCCTCGCGCCGGCCATTGCCGGCGCCACTTTAAAAGTACTGGAATTACTGAACGAATCCACGGTGCTGCGGGACAAACTGGAGGAGAACACGGGGTATTTTCGGCGGGAAATTGGCAAGATTGGCCTGCGAATTTTGCCGGGAACGCATCCGATCGTGCCGGTCATGCTGGGTGACGCGGCCGTGGCCGCAAGATTTGCCGACGCCATGCTGGCAAAGGGCGTTTATGTCGTCGGGTTTTCGTATCCGGTCGTGCCCAAAGGCAAGGCGCGGATTCGCGCGCAGATTTCGGCGGCGCATTCGCGGGAAGAGTTGGAATTTGCCGTCAACGCATTTGCTCAAGTCAAACAGGAATTAAACGTCTGAGAACAAAAATTATGAAAATATATTGCAAGGTCATATTGCCGCTGGTGGCGTTTGTGGCGACCGCTCAAATCACTGGCGGGGAGGAATCGCAGGTCCGTCTGTCCGATTATATCCGTCCGTTGGTTGGCACCGCGGGCGAGGAAGGCAACACGTTTCCAGGGCCATCGGCGCCGTTTGGAATGATGCAGCTTGGTCCCGATACGGACAGTTGCATCACGAACTGGAATACGTGCTCAGGGTATTCATACGATGATCCCACGATCCTGGGTTTCAGCCTGACGCACCTGACGGGCACGGGGTGTCCCGATCTGGGCGATTTTCTGTTCATGCCGCAGGTCGGCGGGGCGGAATTTGTCAGCGGCGACCCGGACCATCCGCAAACGGGTTATCAATCTGTGTATTCCCATGCGGCCGAGTCAGCAGCCGCCGGTTATTACGAGGTGGTGCTGCAAAAATCCGGCGTGAAGGCGGAACTGACGGCAGGAGAGCGCGCCGGGATATTACGGTTCACCTTTCCAGCCAGCGACGAGGCAGCGATTTTGACCGACTTGTCCCACGTGATTGGCGGCTGGAAAGTGGCGGAATCGCACGTGCGGATTGAAGATGAATCAACGATCACGGGATTTCATCTGATCAACGGGTGGGCCAAGGAGCGGTATCTGTATTTCGCGGCGCGTTATTCGCGGCCTTTTGACGACACGGAAATCGTCAGCGCAGGCAAGCCGGTCATTTATAATACGTACCGCTTTCGCAGCCACAAGGAAGCGGCGGGCACGAATCTGCAATTCATCGCCAGGTATAAAACGCACGCCGGAGAGGTCATTGAAGTCAAAGTGGGACTTTCCGCGGTGAGCGCGGCGGACGCGCTGCAAAATTTGGATACGGAAATTCCGGATTGGGATTTCGACAAGGTGCGGGAAGCGACGTGCCGGAAATGGGACGCCCAATTGAGCAAGATTCAGATTGAAGGCTCGCAAGAGCAGAAGGAGACGTTTTATACGTCGCTCTATCACGCTTCGCTGGCGCCAAATCTTTACGAAGATGTCAATGGGCAATATCACGGCTTCGACCAGAACATTCATGAAGCGAAAGGATTCACTGAATATTCGGTGTTTTCGTTATGGGACATCTTCCGCGCGGAGCAACCATTGACGGCGCTGATCAACGGCGAACGCGATTCGGACATGATCAAAACGATGCTGGCGCATTACGACCAGAGCGTGGACCACCTGCTGCCGATGTGGGAACTGCAGGGAAACGAAACGTGGTGCATGATTGGATATCACGCGGTGCCGGTAATTGTGGACGGCTATTTCAAAGGAGTGAAAGGTTTTGATGTGCAACACGCCTACGAGGCAATCAAAGCGACGGCGATGAATCCGGATTACGACAGCGCCGCAACATTTTCGACACTGGGCTGGGTTCCCTGCGACAAGGAGGATGAATCACTGTCCAAAACTCTGGAATATGCCTACGACGACTGGTGCATCGCCCAGATGGCCAAGGCGCTCGGCAAGACCGACGATTACGCCTACTTCATGAGGCTGTCCGCGAATTACAAACACATTTACGATCCGACGATGGGCTGGATGCGGCCGAAAGATTCGAATGG
>JASHVW010000250.1 GCA_030044395.1 Verrucomicrobiia bacterium | reverse complement strand
CTCGTCCCCTTCCTTCTCCAGGGGGAGATATTCCCTCGCCCGCGGGAGCGGGAGAGGGTGGCCGAAGGCCGGGTGAGGGCCGTCCGGGAAAAACTGTTTCCCTTGCGCCCGATGAGGGCGGGCTTTTAAAAACGTCCTTCATTTCAAATCCAACCCGGAATCCAAAACTTGGGTGTTCAGTTTTTTTCATTTTGATGCGTCAATCTGCCCAAAAAATGAGATGCGCCCAACAACGTAAAGCCCGCGCCACGTCAATCCTGTCCCAGTCCGCCGAATCAGTGGACGAGGTGGCTGAGGCTCTGAAAGACAATAAACGACGCCACATACGCCAGCCCCGTCATGTAGGTAATCTGGAAAAGCGGCCATTTCCACGAGTTTGTTTCGCGCCGTACCACAACCGTCGTGGACAGGCATTGCGCCGCCAATATGTAAAACACCATCAGGCTCGCGCACGTCGCCACCGTGAAAATTGGCGTCCCGTCAGTCCGCTTTGCGTGCCGCAACGTGTCGTACAGTGACGTTCGATTATGCTCCTCCCCTCCGCCTACCCCATACACCACCGCCAGCGTGGAGACAATCACCTCGCGCGCCGCGAACGAGCTGACGATCCCAATGCCGATTTGCCAGTCGAATCCCAGCGGCTTGATCGCCGGTTCAATGGCATGACCGATTTTCCCGGCGAAGGAATTCTGCAGCGATGTTTGTTGCGTCATCTGGTCGGCCGCCGCCCTCAAGTCCGCCGCCTTTTGCGCCTCGCCGGCTTTTTCCACTTGCGCGGCCTGCTGCGTCATCGCCACCGCCGCGGCCGGCGGCGGCGACTTCGGATAATATGACAACGCCCAAAGAACGAGCGAGATCAGCAGAATGATCGTCCCCGCCTGTCTGACAAAAATTTTTGCCCGGTCCAGCGTATGCAGCAAAGCCGTCCGCAGCGACGGCAGCCGGTACGGCGGCAATTCAATCACCAGCGGTTTGCTGCCGCCGGGCAATATCGTGCGGCGAAACACCAGCGCCGCCAGCATCGCAAACACCACCCCCGCGGCATAGGCCCCCGTGAACACCAATGCCGCCTTGATCGGCGAAGCGGGAAAAAGCAGCGCGGTCACCATCGCAAAAACCGGGATGCGGGCCGGACAGGTCAGCAGCGGAGTGATCAATATCGTCACCAGCCGGTCCGCGGGATTCTCAATCACCCGCGCCGCCATGATCGCCGGTATGGCGCAGGCGTGCGCCGAAAGCATCGGCACGAACGCCTTCCCCGGCAATCCAAAGCGCCGCATGATTCTATCCATCACAAACGCCGCGCGTGCCAGATATCCCGTGTCTTCCAACAACGACAACGCCAAAAACAGAATGCAAATTTGCGGCAAAAAAATCAGCACCCCTCCCATCCCCCCAACGACCCCGTTCACCAGCAGGCTCTGCAAATCTCCCGGCGGAACGAATGCCGCCACCTCGGCGCCGACCGTCGCAAAGAGATGATCAATCAGGTTCATCGGGATTTTCGCCACCCAAAAAATCAGCGCAAATAGCGTCAACATCACCCCCGAGAAAACTGCCGCCCCCAGTGCCGGGTGCGTCAGAATTTCGTCCAGTCTTTCTGTTCTTTGCGACCGGCGCGCCATGCGGTCGTCAGTCACTTTTCCCGTGACAGCCTCCGTCCACTCGTATCGCGCCTGATAGGGGCAACTCGTGCATCCGCCGCAAACCGGGGGCTTCTCCAACACGGGCGTCTCTTCCGCCGCGCCGTCAGCCAGCACCGCGATTTCCCTCCGGACTTCCTGGATTCCCATCCCGGTGCGAGCGGAAATGGGCACAACCGGGCATCCCAATTCAGCCTGCAGTTTGTGCGTGTCAATGCGAAGACCGTCGCGTTCGGCCGCGTCCATCATGTTCAAGGCCACGATGACCGGAACTTTCATTTCAAGCACCTGGCTCGTCAGAAAGAGGTTCCGTTCAAGATTCGTCGCGTCCACCACGATAAGCACCCCGTCGGGCGCGTCCTGCCCTGCCAACCGGCCCCGCAACGCTTCGCTCGCAGCCTTTTCCTCCGGCGAACCGCTGTCCAGACTGTAAAGACCCGGCAAATCGAGAATCGTCACCGCTTGATGGCACCCAACCTGCGCGCGACCAACTTTTCGCTCGATGGTGGTGCCGGGAAAATTCGCCGTTTTCGCCCGCAATCCCGTCAACGCGTTAAACAATGTCGTTTTCCCGGCGTTCGGGTTTCCGACGAGCGCAATGGTGAAAGTCTCCTGCATTTTTTCCTCTTTGGGCGCCCGTTTTTGCCCTGGTTCACAACGGCATTGCGGTCCTGTTGGTTTCGCGTTGGCGTTCCTTAATCGCATGGCGGCCCCTGTAATGCGCATCGGTCCGGTGGCGAACACACCTCCAGCAATACGTTCGACGCCAATGCCCCGGACAACCCTATCCGCGAGCTGAAAACCCGGACGATCTGCGGGTCGCCGGCCTTGACGACCTCGACGCGGCGACCGACGCAAATGCCAAGCGTTTTGAGACGTTGAATGTCTTCGCTTTGACTTTCGATTTTGCGGACGACGGCGCAAGTTTTCGGTTGAAGCTCGTTCAACCGGACGATTTGCGGTTGCCGGTTCTCCCGGTCTTCTTGCGGAAACACTGGAGTTTTGGTCATCACCATTTGTAACGAGGATAATCCGGTCTTTTTTTCTCTTCTCACCGTCTTTTGTCGTGATTACACCAATTTTTGTCGAACCCCGGGGTATTTCCTGTTTTTTCCACTTTTTTCTGGTATTTTTGTTTCGTGCCGCGCTCCATCTATCTCGATTACAACGCCACCACGCCTCTTGATCCGGCTGTGCGCGAAACCATGTTGCCATTCCTCGGCGACGTGTGGGGAAATCCTTCCAGCGTCCATCATGTTGGCAGAAAAGCCCGCGCTTTCCTCGATGACGCGCGGGACCGCGCTGCGAAAGTTCTGGGTGCCAAGCCCAGTGAAATTATTTTTACCAGCGGCGGCACCGAATCGAATAACCTTGCGGTTTTCGGGGCGGCTCGTTTGCTCAAATCGAGGGGTCGTCATCTGATTACGTCCCAAGTGGAGCACCATGCAGTCTTGCATTGCTTCGATTTTCTCGAACGGGAGGAAGGGTTCAAGGTGACGCGCCTTCCCGTGAATTCAAATGGTCGCGTCTCTCCCGACGCTTTGAAGGAGGCGATTCAGCCGGACACCAGTTTTGTTTCCATTTTGGCGGCAAACAATGAGATTGGAACGATTCAACCGGTCGCTGAACTTGGCTCCGTTTGTCGTGATCGGGGAATCGTTTTCCATACCGACGCTGTCCAATGGTTTGGCAAGGAGCCTTTTTCTTCCGTCTCTCAATTCAACGCCGACCTTGTTTCTGTTTGCGCCCATAAAATTCACGGCCCGAAAGGTGCGGGTCTGCTTTGGTCTAAGTCACCTCTCTTTCCGGTACCGCTACTGTTTGGAGGCGGTCACGAAAATGAGCGCCGTGCCGGCACGGAAAACTTGGCCGGGATTTTCGGTTTTGTTTTCGCGCTGGAAAAATTTACTGCCCCGCCTGTCTTTGAACGGCCAAAACTGGAGCCGCTGGTGACAAATCTGGGCTCGATTGTCGAAAGAATTGACGGTTGCGAGAGAGTTTCTCCACTCGAAAACTGCCTCGCTAATACCTTCTCTTTTGTCGTCAGCGGGGCTGACAGCATCTCTCTCCTGGCTGGACTGGATGTCGAAGGCATTTGTGCCTCGAGCGGTTCTGCCTGTTCAGCGGGTTCTTTGGAGCCGTCGCATGTCATTGTCGCCCTTCGAAAACCGGAAGTTTCCAATTCTCTCGTCCGCTTTTCTTTAGGAAGCAAAACCACCGCGGACGAAATTGATTTTGTTTGTGGCGTTTTGCCGAAAATTGTCTCTCGCGCCAGACGATGACGCCAATTTCAACAATAAGCCAAAAATTGTGTTTCAATTGCCGGTGAATTGTTTGGGTACAGCGCGAACAACTTTCGCTTTTCAATTCTGTTGGATTCTTTAACTTGAGTTGTGTGACAGCGAATGGCTAAAAAAACACAGCAGTAACCTTGACAGGCGAAGTTGTTTGCCTTATTCACCACCCTTAATAATAAGAGAATTTATACAAAGAAAAGAAATATTAACCATGAATCTGACCATCTCGAAGGATCAAATCATTGCCGGTCTGCAAGCCGTCCAGAATGTCGTCAGCTCCCGGACAACCCTTCCGATTCTTTCCAACGTCTTGCTGAGAGCGGAAAAGGACCGGGTCGAGTTCACAGCGACTGATTTGGACGTGACCGTGGCTTGTTCTGTTGAAGCGAAGGTGAAAAAGCCGGGTGCAACAACTGTGCCCGTGAAAAAGCTGTTCGGAATAGTGAGGGAACTGAATGGAAGTGAGATTGAAATCGAGACCGACGATAAAAACATCGCGGCAATTCGGAGTGGACCATCGTTTTATAAAATTCATGGATTGGGGGCAGATGAGTTTCCTCCAATGCCGAAATTCAAGGATGATAAAAAAGTTTCTCTCCAGCAGGAAAAAGTAAAGGAAATGATGCGCAAGACAGCCTTCGCAATTTCAACGGATGAATCACGATACGTTCTAAACGGTATTTTCATCAGCCTAAAGGACCACAAAATGACGATGGTCGCCACAGATGGAAGGCGGTTGGCGCTCGTGGACGAGGAAGTGGACGTCTCGGAAAAGAGCAGCGGAGAATTTATCGTGCCGGCCAAAGCGGTGGCTGAACTCAATCGCCTGCTTCAGGAAAAAGGAGAAGTCGAGATCAAATTCGGCGAAAACCAGGCATCGTTCGCCTTGAAGGATGATAAAGGATTTTCCGTGCTTCTCATCACAAAATTGATCGAGGGAAATTATCCGAATTATAAGCAAGTGATTCCCGCCGAAGCCCGGGAGCGGATTGCGCTGGTGCGCGAAGAATTTTTGCAAGCGCTGCGCCGCGCCGAAATCATGACGAGTGAAAAGGCCAACTCTGTGAAACTGGCCTTTGGAAAAAACAATTTGGCCATAACGGCGAATTCGCCGGAAGTGGGTGAGGCGCGCGAGTCGCTGGCCGTAAATTACAAGGGCAAGGAACTTGCGATTGCCTTCAACCCCCGATATCTCATCGATGCGTTGGCCGCGCTCGGCGAGGAAGAAGTGTTTTTCGAATTGATTGACGAATTAAGCCCGGGCGTTTTGAAGATCAACGGGCCTTTCCTTTATGTGGTCATGCCGATGAGGTTGAGTTAGGCGGAAATGAACTCGACGATGGCTTCGCGTTTCGCGGCCGCTTTGGGCTTTCTTGCCGTGGTTTTGGGGGCGTTGGGGGCGCATGGATTAACAGGGGTTCTCTCACGAAACGGAACAACAGCCGTCTGGCAAACGGCGGCGTTTTATCATTTCATCCACGCAGTCATGCTGTTCGTTCTCGCGCAGCGGCCCCATCTTCCCGCGGTCGCGTGGTGGAGTTTTTTCATCGGCATTTTTATTTTTTCCGGCTCTCTTTATTTGCTGGCGGCCACAAACGTCCTTTGGATCGGCGCAGTGACTCCGGTCGGCGGTCTGTGTTTTCTCTTTGGTTGGGGATCGCTGGTTTTTGAGCCCAAGCAGCGAAAATGAATCAACAACCCACTTGACCAAAGGCGGTTCCAATGTGAGATTTCGGACGAAAGGAGATTATGAGAAAATATATAATGGTTTCTGTTTTCTGTTTGGGAATCTCGGCGGCGAAGGCGCAGAATTCACCTCCGCCGTATTCTCCCCCGCCATATTCACCTCCGCCGTATCAACAACCGCAGTATTACTATTATCCCCAACCCGACCAGGGGCTTTATCTGCGTGCCAACGTCGGACCGACCTTTTACCAGGACGGCAAACTCACCGAGTTCGGAGGAGGACCGTATGGCCAGGGTCCCAACGCCACGGTCAAATACGAGACAGGCGCGGCGGTCAACGCCGCCGTAGGTTGGGAATTCAACCGGTTCATCTCCGCGGATTTCGAGACTGGTTTTCAAGGCACGCGAATTGATAATGTGCCGGGATATTTTCAGTATGATCATTCGGACGTGTACGATATTCCGTTTCTCGTAAACGCCATTTTGTCCTTTCCCATCCCAAACTCGATCGTAACGCCTTATATCGGAGCGGGAATTGGAGGAGCGGACACTTATTTTGACGCGCGCGGTTTCGGCGACAGTTCCCAGACAGTGTATCGAACTGAAAATGATGTGGAATGGGCCTGGCAAGCCATGGCCGGATTGCGGTTTCAGCTGGCGCCGAACATTTCTTTGGGCCTGGGCTACCGCTATTTTACGACCGCGGACACAACCTACAGTTACGGCTATCCGCCCCCGAATTTCGACGTCGGTTTCGACGGCATCCGCTCGCACTCCGTCTTGTTCACCTTTGATTGGAAATTCTGGTGAGACAATATTCGCGCGTTGAATCCCCGGACCAAGGCAGCCGGCGTAACGCCGACTGTTCCCCATGCAGACGGAGTCCTGCATTGCCGACTGCCACGAGATCGCCGGCAGGCGGATGATTTGCTGTCTTACGCCGGAGCGCTTTCAGGTAATGCTGAAGGCATGAATCGTTCTGCGCCGGGCGCACCGGACAAAATCGCCCACGCCCGGGAGTTGTGTGACAAAGTTTCCTGGGTGGAAGCGCTGATGTTTGCGCAGGGCTGGCGCGCGGACGAGCAGGCGGCGGCCAAAGCGCTGGGAAGGGCGGAACTCGTCCGCCAGGTTTCGCTCACCCTCGCATCCATCCAGGAGGACAAGTTCCGGCGCGGTGGCTGAGGGCGCGGACGGGCAAGTCAAATCGCGGTGTCCAATCGTGTGTCTGGCGTGATTTTTTCGCCGGCGACGGATTTGCCTGCGAGTCATCCTAAAACCAGGGTCCCGGCGCTGATGGCGCCGTTTGCCGAATTTTTCAATGCGCACCAACTTGCCTGTCACCGGAAGTTCTGTTAAATTGTTGCCAATCATCAAAGGCGTGGCCATGAACACTCTTGCGCCGACCGCGTCCGCCGGCAGCGACGAAAACGTTCCCGGTGAAAAAATAATTCAAAGGATTTTTGCCTCCGCGGGTTCAAACTTTTCGAAAGCACGATGCATGGCTGACGCCGACGATGATCTGGTGTTGCAATGCCAACAAGGCAGCGCATCGGCGTTCGAGACCCTCGTGCGCGAACATCAACAAATGGTGCATGCCTTGACATTTCGAATGACCGGCTCGACGGCGGATGCAGAGGATTTGGCGCAGGAAACTTTCCTCCACGCCTTCGATCAGATCGGCTCGTTCAATGGCCAGGCGAAATTCTCGACCTGGCTCTACAGCATCGCCGTCCACGCCAGCCTGAACTGGCGCCGGGACGAGGCCCGGCGATTTCGGGCCTATGAAAAATGCGCGGAAGAACTTTCCGCCGCTTCAACGGTTCAACGCTTTAACGCCTCGACAACGGATGGCGACATGGCGCAGAAAGCGCAGGCGGCGCTGATGAAATTGCCGGCCAAACAGCGCGCTGCCATTGTGCTGACGGTTTATGATGGGATGAGCCACGCCGAAGCCGCAAAAATGCTGCGTTGTTCGGAAACAACGGTTTCCTGGCGCATCTTCGCCGCGAAACGGAAGTTGAAACGGTTGTTGACTGGGGAAGGCGGGAGCCATGAATGATTTTGAACTGGAAACGAAATTGAAAGCCGTGCGCATTCCAGCGCGGACAGACGAGTATTGGGAGGATTTCCCGTCACGGGTGCGCGCGCAATTGCCGGCGATGGCGACGGAACACCCGCATCGGGCTTTATGGCCGCGATGGGCCTGGACTGGCGGATTCGCGATGGCCTGCGTGGTTTTTGCCTTGGTGATTGTGCCCGGCGTCCAAACGGCCATGAAGGACGGACGGACGCTGCATCGCCAGTTGGCGCAATTGCCGCGACATTTGCAGGTGTTGATGGCGGATGAACATGGCCTGCACTATCTGATTGCCGACCAGAAATAATTTTATGCTTTCAGAAGCCAAACAGGCGGAAAAAAAACCGGAGTTGTCCGCGCCGAAAATTTTGGAACAACTCATCCACCGCGCCGAAGGAGCCTGCGCCAGCGACATCCATTTGCAAATGCGCGGACATGCCGCGGAAGTTGCCTTCCGGCTCGATGGCGTAATTACGCCGGTAACGGAATTGCCCGCCGAAGTCGCGGAACGCGTTTTTGGCCGGATCAAGTTTCTCTCGCGGCTGAAAACCTATCAGGAGATGCTGCCGCAGGACGGTCGCATTGCCCGCGAGGAAATCAAAAGCCGGAATGACATCCGCGTGGCGACGTATCCGACGGTGACAGGCGAAAAAATTGTGCTGCGGTTGTTCAATTCGGATACGGTCAAAACGCTGAATCAAATCGAATTTTCCGATGGTGCGCGTGTTGAATTGGAGAAATTTCTTCGCCAACCAAGCGGGCTTCTTCTGCTCACCGGGCCGGCGGGCAGCGGAAAAACGACGACGATTTACGGGTGCCTGCGCCATCTGGCCGAACAGGGCGGACGGCACATCATCACCGTCGAGGACCCGGTGGAGCAGGTGGTTCCGGGCACAATGCAAACGGAAGTCAACGAAGCCATCGGCCTGGATTTTGCACGGGCCGCGCGCCATTTGCTGCGGCAGGACCCCCAGGTGCTCATCATCGGCGAAATCCGCGACGAAGCGACCGCGCAACTGGCCGTGCGCGCCGGGCTGACGGGACATCTGGTCATTTCGACGCTTCACGCCGGCTCGTGCCGCGGCGTCTTTGAACGCCTCCTCGCCATGTGCAGCGACCTTTCCGCCGTGGCCAGCGCGGTGGAACTGGTGTTGAACCAGCGGCTCATTCGCAAGATTTGCCCTTCATGCGACGGCGCCGGTTGCGAAAGCTGCCTGCAAACCGGTTACAACGGGCGCCTGCCGCTGGTCGAATGGCTGCGCCTGGATGAAAAAAGGCGCGACCTGGTGCGCCGCCGCGAGTTGTCGTCGCTCGCGCCCGCGCAAACGCTGGAAGCCTCGGCGTGTTCGCTCGTGAACCAGGGCGTCACCAATGAAGCAGAATACAAACGCATTTTTGGACTGCGACCATGAACCCAACCTCAAAGCGTTCAAACTTTGAACCGTTGAAGCGGATAAACAGCACGGCCGCTTCAACGCGCCAGCCGCCTCATCCAGGATACACCTTGATGGAGCTTCTCTGCGTCATCGGCATCATTGGAATTTTGGCGGGACTATATCTGGGTGTAATCGCCAGGGCCTTTATTTATGTCACAAAATTTGTCAACAAATTTTCAGGCCACTGATTTTTGAAAATATGAAAACCGACGAATTCGCCTTCTTCAACCAACAACTCGCCGCCATGTTGCGCGACGGCATCCCGATCGAAGGTGCCCTGCACCGGCTCTGCGACGACATGCGCCGCGGCAAGTTGCGTGACGAATTGCAGTCGCTCGAAGCCGACCTCGCCCGGGGAACGCCGATGGCTGAGGCCCTCCCGCTGCGCCAGTTGCCCGAACTTTACAAACGAATGGTCTTGATCGGTGTCAAAAGCGGCGACCTGCCCGGCGCGTTGACCATGCTGGGGGATTATTTTCATCAAAAAAGCAATTTGTGGATGCGATTGAAGGGCTTAATGGTATATCCGTTCATCGTTTTGTCGGTCGCTTTTTTGTTTTCATGCCTTTTGTCCTATCTTCTCGGCCATTTCATTTGGAATAATTTTAGAGAGTTGACGAATTTTTTCGGG
>JASHVW010000249.1 GCA_030044395.1 Verrucomicrobiia bacterium | reverse complement strand
AAACCATGGCTTTTGTAGGTGCCCAATACGGCCAGGTGGTTTATTTGAGCAATGAACAAATTGCTCCAATGCTCACGCCAGGCGAATATTACTATTCCAGCAGTCGCAACAATCGTTCGGAATACGGGTACGTGGGCGCCACCCATCAATTTTTGGGAAATCTCACCGGTTCCATCGAGGCTGGCGTGCAATATACCGAATTTTATGACGATCCGAGCGCGACCGACATGGTCGCACCTTACGGAAACGCTTCGCTCGTTTACACTTATGCTCCCGGCAGCTTTGCCGAAATCGGCGTCACCCAATCCGAGAACGCTACGGATGTCGCCGCCGTCAATTCTTCCGGACAGCTCACCGAGGACCAGGAAAGCACCGTGGTTTACGGCTCGATCAACCATTCCATCACCGCAAAATTAATCGGCAGCGCGACTGCTGATTATCAATATTCCATTTATCATGATGGCCTCTATAACGACGATTCAGCACAATTGGTTTCCCTCGGCTTGAATCTGTCCTACACATTCTCACCCCACCTGTCGTCAGAAATCGGTTATAACTTTGACTGGTACCACACTGTGGCTGCCTTGGGCCAGAATTATAATCGGAATCGGATTTATGTGGGTGTCACTGCCACCTACTGATTATCACCGATTGTCCTTGTGGCGCACTGCGGCTTCCCTCAAAATTATTGAACGTTTCGGCGGGAGCATGGTCATATTTACTCTGTCTCCCGTTTGTTTTTGCATATGGAACCAGTAAAAAACCAAACGCCACAAGAAAGCTCGCTGCACTTTCTTGATTATTGGCGTATTATTCGCATCCGTAAGACGGTCATCATCTCGGTTTTCCTCCTGATTTCCATTACCGCGACGCTCGTCACTTTTATCCTTCCACGGTATTATGCCAGCACCGCCCGCATCGAAATCAATGCCGATGTCCCGGTCACCATTGCGGCCCAACAGCAGACCTACCTGCCCTACGATCCGTACTTCATCGAGACGGAATTCCAAAAAATGCAGTCTGAACAGGTCTTGGGGCGCGTTATTACGCGGCTCGGCCTAAACGAAAAATGGGGCGAGAAGTATAACGGCGGAGTTCCCTTCAAAACCGAAGACACCATGCAATTGCTCAAGGATCGCCTTACCCTGGAGACTGAGCGGAATACCAAGTTGATTGACATCACTTTCTACAGCGACGACGCCAACGAGGCGGCGCAGGTTGCCAATGCCATCGCCAGCGCCTACTACGACTATCGCCTGGCCGAATACAACTCCAACGCCTTGCAGCAGGTCCAGGCCATGGAAAGCGATTTCAATCAGGAGGCTGAAACCATCAAGACCAATCTGGCCTATGTGGACCAACTTCGCAACCAGTTGGGGATTATTGACGCGAACCCGAATGCCCTCGCGCCCAGCCCCACGCTGTCCCAGGAGCAGGTTCAGCAATACACCACCGAGCGGAATGAAGATGAACAGGATTATCTGAAAGATTCCGTGTTATTGACGAAGCTGCAAGCGGTTCAGCAGACCAATGCCGCCGAATTGAAGGACGTCTTGCCGACGCTCTTCCCCGATGCCGATCTGAGCGATCTATTGACCAAATTGCACACCACCGAGCAATCGCTCAACGGCGAAAGCGCGTATTATAGCACCAATCTCCCCGACATGCGCAACCTGGCAAACGTGAATGCCACACTTAACCAGGAAATCAATGACCGCGTGACCGGCATCATGATTGGCCTCTCCGTCAAGGTGGCTTCTTTGAAGGCGGACATGGACGCCATCACCGCCAAGCTCGATTCCGCCACGTCAAATGATTTGGCCGAGATGTCCCGCGGCGAGCCTTATTGGCAGGCCAAACGCAACCTGGAAACCGTGCAGAATTTCCATTATTTGCTTGGCGAGAAAATTGATTCGGAAAAACTGGACCTGGCAGCGCCCAAGACAGAAATGGTGGCACTGGTGGACCAGGCCCAGCCCGGCAAAGACCCGGTCAAGCCCAACAAAACCGTCAACATTATCCTCGGCCTGGTCATCGGTCTTATCGTCGGCATTGGCCTTGCCTTCTTTATTGAATATCTTGACACCAGCGTTAAGACCATTGACGACGTCGAGCGTGCCTTGCAGGCCCCTGTCCTCGGCGTCATCCCGCAAAATGTCGGCTGCCTCATTGATGAGGGCGCCGAAACCCAGCACGCCGAGGCTTATCGCGTCCTGCGAACCAATCTCCTCTTCTCTCGCAAGGACGACAAGTTGAATACGCTCGTCGTGGTCAGCGCCGGCGCCGGCGAGGGTAAATCTACCACCACCCTCAACCTGTCTACCGTTTTCGCCCAATCCGGCCAGCGCGTCCTTGTCGTGGACTCGGATTTGAGGCGTCCCACGCTTCATAAGTTGCTCCGCGTCAACAATAATCTCGGGCTTACGAATTATTTGCTCAAACAAAACCCTCTCGAAGAAGTTATCCAGCGCACCGGCGTCCCCACGCTCGACCTGATGGCCAGCGGCAAATTGCCGAGCAGTTCGATGAACATCCTCGGCTCCGCTCAGATGAAGGAATTGATCACGGAATTGAAGCAGCGTTATGATTACGTCTTCTTTGATTCTCCCCCCATCATGGGCGTGAGCGACGCCGCAGTTCTGGCCAGTGAAGTGGACATGGTCGTTCAGGTCATCCAATATCGCCGCTACCCCCAACCCATGAACATCCGCGCCAAGCAGATGATTGAAAAAGTTGGAGGCAATCTTATCGGTATCGTCCTCAACAACATCAATATGTCCCAGGACGAAAGCTATTACTACTACAGCGGCTATTACCACGGTTATTATTACTACTCGAAAAACGAGCAGGAACAGGAAGCCGAAGCCGCCCAAAAGAATGCCGGAGGCGATTCCGACCGTGTGGAGATCAAACCCAAGTATTGAATCGAGCAAATTGTCCATGAAATCTATTTTCCAGGGAATTTTTTTCAGCGCCTGCCTTCTGGTCGGCGTTTTGCTGGCCGGCTGCGGCACCGCCTCGACCGGTGATTTCGGCGGTGGACCCGCGAATTCCGGGGATGCGCCTTCCACGAATACGTCGCCGGTTCCGGAGGTCGCCCGCTTCCAGGTGGGTGATGTGGTCATTGTCAGTTTTTCCGGCCTGCCCAGCACCGACCCCCTTCAAACTCAAGCGCATCCGGAAACCATCAAGGAAGATGGCACCATTGACCTGCCTTACATCGGCTCGGTCGTCGCGGCCGGAAAAACCCCCGGAGAAATTCAGAATGAAATTCATGACCTTTACGTCCCGAAATACTACTTCAATCTGACCGTCAACGTTTCGTCCGGTGACAGGGTTTTTTATGTGAGCGGTGAAATCAAAGGCGACGGCCGCGTGCTCTATGTGGACGGCAGCACTGTGACCAAAGCCATCCAATCCGCCGGCGGTCTCACCGATTTTGCCTCCCATAAGGTCTGGCTGATTCGCGCCGCCACCGGCCAGCGCATCCAGGTGGATTATGACCAGGCCCTGAGAAATTCCGCGGATGACCTGCCGGTTTATCCCAATGACCAGATCCATGTGCCGCGAAAGCTTTGGTAATGGTCCAACTGAATTTTCTTTCAGGAAAAAAGGCGGGCAGCCAGACGGTTGTCCGCCGTTTCCCTTTTCGCATCGGGCGCGCCGCGCCAAACGATTTGCCATTGGATGACGCCGGCATTTGGGATTCGCATCTGACCCTCGAGCTTCACCCAGAACACAAACGATTCACCATCACCGTCGCGCCCAACGCTCTGGCCGCTCTAAACAATCAACCCGTTGAAAACGCCCCGTTGCGCAACGGCGACGTCATCAGCGTCGGCTCCGTCAAAATGCAATTCTGGCTCGCGGCGGTCAAACAACGCGGGCTGCGCCTGCGCGAATTGTTTGTCTGGGGGCTCCTCGTTCTCGTCATTATCTCCCAGTTTGTCCTTATCTATTGGTGCATTGAATAGCTGACCGCGGCTGTCTCAAGCTGCGGGATTTCCGCTGCGCCAAAGCCTCCCATGGGATGCGGCCTCCGATTCCAGGTGCGGCCTTCAGCCCTTTCTTCCCCCTCCATCCTGCATCCTCAATCTTCTATCTTCGTTTCCGCCCCCACCGGCGTCACGGTGACCGGCCCAAGCAAACCGGAGTCCGTCAACGGCCAACCCGAGGCGTCAAACGGCTGATAGTTGACATTCACGAAGTTGATGTCGCCGAAGATTTTCCATTGCACGTGGCGCCGGTCCAAATCGCGGATCCGATTTGCTGAAACATTGGTAACATCAACTTCCAGGCGGTTGCCCGTGGGTCTTAAATTGTCCACCACCACGCCGAATGGCGGTATCATCAAAGTGCCATAATCGTTTCCATTCAACCGAATCCGCGCGCTTTGGCAGACATTCCCCAAATCAAGGAGGTAACGCTCGCCAGCCGCCGCTGGCGCGTCAAAGGTGATCGTATAACGCGCGGTGCCGGCAAACCGTTGGGCATTCGTGTTGCCTGAATCGGTCCACGATGCAAGGTTCGTGGTTTGAAATGGCGCCGGAAGCTCCGGTCCACCCTGGATAAATTGTACATTCCAATCGCCGGTGATTTCTGTCGGGGCGCCGTTGGTCTCCCAATAATTCCAGGCCGGCCCGCTGACATTTTTATCGGCAAACAGCCGCAAAATGACGGCAGCGCCGGGTTGAAGTTGCAGATACGCCTGCGTCTGGCTACCCTGCTGGCGCAATGCCGCCATCCCGATGTTGCCGGTCATGGGATCGAGAATCTCAATCGCCTTCGCCGGATGCCCCAGCGTTACCCACCCATCCAATGCCCTTCCCTGGCGATTGGCGATAAAGTAATACCATCCCCCCTTGAGGGAGCGGCGGACGAAATACATTCCGGTTCCATCCGCCACCGATTCTCGTATTACGCCCGCCTGCGCCAGCGCGGCATTTTCATCTCCTATCAATACCCGGCCATTTCCAATTTTGGCTTCCTGTAAATCCTCGCTCCCTTCCCGCATGGCTCGCGGCTTGATTTCCTCCGCCAATACTTTGAAGTGTGCCCGCCTTTCGTCCAGATGTCCCCAGCCGGGCACATCGGACGGAAGGGCGGATTCAAAAATCACCGTCGCGCCGGCCTTGGCAAGAGCAATCAATTTGGCCAGCGTTCCCACCGGCATGAGTTGGCATGGAGGCACCAGTATCGTTTGATAAACTCCGCCCGGCACCTGAATTTTCCCTTCGGCCGTTGTTGCTGTCGTCAGTTGACGGTCGGAAATGTAATCGAAAGCGTAACCGTGATGCCAGAGACGCCCGGCGGTTTCGCCGATCGGCTGCTGCGTGAACCAGGCAACCCGGCTGACCGTCATCGTGGGCAACCCGCCCTCCGGATTATTCCACAGGTCGGCAATGGGCCAGTAAAGCAGGATGTCGTTATCTGCCTTGCCGGATTGCAGGATGGATTGGCACCGTGCGACATATGCGTTGAGCGCCGAAACATCATGCCAGATGGAATTGCGCGGGTTCATTTCCGTGGAGGCATAAAACAACCAACCGGGCCAGGCAGCCGACGCGGGCGAATAGCAGCAGCCGTGATAGAAGATGTGGTTGATGCCCGCAATGAACATGTCGTCGTCAAGATATTTAATCTCGGCCAGTGTTTCCGTGAAATGTTCGGCCAGCCACGTGCCGGTCTCAGCGCCGGTCAAGGGATGACCCAGCACATGGGCTGCGGAGGAGGCAAATTTGGAAATCAGTGGGCTGCGGTCCAGATGGAACATCTCCGTTTCGGGGATGTCCGCGTCGCCATATAAATCCAGCCAGTTGCCGGGAGAACCGTGTGCCTGATAAGTCGCCAGAAAACCATGCCGATGAGCCCAATCAATCCAGATCGGATCCGTCTTTACCGCCATCAAATCAGAAACCGTCTCCCGATAGTCGGACTTCACACGCGCAACCTCGTCCGTGGGTCCGTTGCCAAAGAGCGCAGGCAGCACCGTTTGCAGGCGGTAGCCGCGAAAATACTCGAATTGCGCGAAAAAATCCGGCGACCAATTGCATTGATATTCATAAGAATCCTGGAAAACCGCCCGCGGCTCCGGTCCGGTATAAATATCAAAAGCTTTATCAAACCATTTCAAGTAATCTCGCATCGCCTTGGGGTAAAACGGGTTCAACATCGGACCGGCTCCTCCCGGCGCGGCGCGCTTGACGTTCTGGCCGGAGAACCGCTGGGAAATGGCATAGACTTGCCACGTCCCGGGCGGTGGCACCCAATGGATGCTTCCATCCGCGCCGATTTTCCCGGTTAAATCAATGGAGGCGCCATTCGTGCCGAAAGCCACCAACGCCTGAATGGCGCGGCTGGGGAAGGTTTGGTTAAAGGGTTGTCCACCGGTCGCATCAAAGGTTCTTTTTACCACGAATGCGTTCGCCTCGTCCCGGGTGATCGTTGGGCCGCCAAAATTCCATCCCGTTTCAAGCGCCATGTCCGCATTCATGCCCAGGCTGCGCGCCGTGCCAACGGTATACCCCATCATGGCCATCCATTCCGGGCTGAGAAAATTAATATAATTCGACTGCTGGCCTTTGACGCCGTAAATGGGAATGATTTGTACGCCGCCCACCCCGGCTGCTTGAAACGTCTTCAATTGGCTGGCTATGTTGGTCTCATCCACCGCGCTTCCCGGCCACCACCACCAAAGCCAGGGCCGGTTTTGAGAC
>JASHVW010000248.1 GCA_030044395.1 Verrucomicrobiia bacterium | reverse complement strand
GTTACAGCGGAGGCCATCAAAAGCGTCTCGCCGGACTATCGTGTGGGCGGACCGGCCACGGCCATTGGTCAGTGGGACGAATCCTTTATCGCCTATTGTTACACCAATCACGTGCCGCTCGATTTCGTTTCCTCCCATTCTTATGGCGTCAAGGCCGGGTATTTGGATGCGACGGGCAATCGGGGAACCGTCATTGATTCCGACTCCAATTCTGTGATTGGCCGGATGGTCGGCGAGCGTGAGATGATTGACCGGTCGCCGATGCCCGGCCTTCCGTTGCATTTCACCGAATGGAGTTCAGCTTATACTCCCACCGACTTCATGCATGACACCTACCAGCAGGCAGCTTTTATCTTGGACAAGGTGAAAGGCGCCTATCGTTCGGTGGACTCGATGTCGTATTGGGTATTCACTGATATTTTTGAAGAGAACGGGCCGCGAATGACGCCGTTCCACGGCGGCTTCGGACTGATTAATTATGAGGATTTGAAAAAGCCCGCCTTCTACGCGTTCAAATTCCTCAACGAACTGGGACCCTCCGAACTCGTCAACGCCGACCCGGCCTCCTGGGTCTGCACCGGCCCGGACCATTCCGTTCAGGCCTTGTTTTGGAACTACACTCCCATTGTGCCGCCGGCGGGCACGAACGATCAGGAGTTCTACCGGCATGAGATTCCCGCCAGACAAATTGGCCGGGTGATGCTCACCATTACCAACCTGCCCGGCGGAAGCTATTCCCTGGAAGTTTACCAAACCGGCTATCGCGCCAACGACGTCTTCACCAGTTATCTTGACCTCGGTTCCCCGTCGCAATTGACGCCGGGCCAGGTTGAAATTTTGCGTGAGCAGAGCAGCGGCGACCCTGAATCGGTGGACACCATCCACGTCGAAGACGGCAAGCCCTTCGTCCGCACCTTCTCTATGCGCCAAAACGACGTCTATTTCGTCAAAATCTCGCCCATTGACCGTTAATTTTAGTTTTCAGATAGCACCCTCTGAAGGGGCTTGAGCATCGCCTCGGCGGAGTACGGTTTGGAGTTCCGGCCATGAGGACAGCCCCCGCTTTATGGCTCTGATAGTTTGGTTGCCACATCCAAGGATGCGACGGCTTGAAAATGATTCAGGTTCCAGGTGTAAATTCGATCCACCTCCGCCTTGGCCGCGCACTTGAGCAAAAGAGCATCGTAAATGGTGCCTCCTTGAATCCCAGAACCGGCAGCTTCGCGTAAAAGCGCCGCATATTCATTGCCTGACAGGCTCACTGTTTTGAAGTGCTTGGAGACGTTCTCTTCAATGCTAAGCAGCGCTTGTTCCGGCGTATGGCGATACGGAACCTGAAGTTTCGTCAGGACTGAATACATTTCCGCGAGACTATGAGCAGAAATCACCCCATCATCCGTTTTGTCAAGAACCCGGTCCAATACCGCAAACGAACGGTCGTGAAAAACATGTTGCTTGATGACAGCGGAAACCAAAACGTTGGTATCCAGAAAAACCTTCATTTACGCCTTTGCGATGGCAGCCCTTTGCTTATGAATGAGCCTGCTCCTCCCCGTTCGAACGTCCGGACGGTCTCAACGGCGCCATTCTCCAATAAATCGGTCCCTCCCGTGGAAAACACCAATGCCCGACCACGCTTCACAAAACCCGCAGCTTGCCGATTCGGATGAAGTCTGACCTCGTTCCCATGAATTGAAATTTTCAGAAGATCACCCGGGTTAATGGCAAGCTCGTCGCGCACGCCCTTCGGCAGCACGACCCGACCGGCCTTGTCAATGGGAACCAGAACATCTTTCATACCATTACACAATACCATTACCATTAAAAAATGGCAAGAGGCCTTTCGTTCTCCTTTCCCATCTCTCCAATACTCCACCACTCCATTCTTTCAGTTCGCTTTGACGGCCGCAATCAGAGCATTCAGCGACGCCTTTGCGTCGCCAAACAACATCCGTGTGTTGTCCTTGTAAAATAGAAGATTCTCGATCCCGGCAAAGCCCGCCGCCATCGAACGCTTCATCACAATCGTGCATTTGCAGCGGTCGGCTTCGATGATCGGCATCCCGTAAATCGGGCTGGTCTTCTCCTCGCGCGCTGCCGGATTCACCACGTCGTTCGCCCCGATCACCAGGCAAACGTCCACGCGGTCCATCGAAGGATTGATTTGCTCCATCTCGATGAGCTGGTCGTACGGGACATTCGCCTCGGCCAGCAGCACGTTCATGTGGCCGGGCATGCGGCCGGCCACCGGGTGAATCGCAAATTGCACTTCCACCCCGCGCTTGCCCAGTTCGTCGGACAATTCGCGCACCTGGTGCTGCGCCTGCGCCACGGCCATGCCGTATCCGGGCACCACCACCACGCGTTGCGCGTACGCCAGCAGCAACGCCGCCTCGTCCGCTTGAATCGGCTTCACCGTTCCGGCTACGCCGCCGGACGCCGCCTTGCTCCCGCCGGCGGAGCCGAACGCGCCGAACAATACATTGGTCACCGGCCGATTCATCGCCCGGCACATCAACAGTGTCAATAACGTGCCCGAAGAACCCACCAACGTTCCGGCGACAATCATCGCCAGATTGTTGATGGCAAAACCGTCGGCCGCCACCGCCAAACCCGTGAAGGAATTCAGCAGCGAAATTACGACCGGCATGTCCGCGCCGCCAATCGGCATCACCATCGCCACGCCGAAAAACAACGCCAGCACGAACAACACAATAAATCCCCTCAACGCATTGCCGCCGACCGCGTTGATCGTCAGCCAGCCGCACAAACCCAAAATCACCAGCAAAATCAAGCCGTTGAGAAAATTCTGGCCGGGGAACGTGTGCGGCTTTTCAAATTTTCCCTCGAGTTTCAGATAGGCGATGATGCTGCCGGCAAACGACAGCGAACCAATCACCGTCGCAAATAGCATGGGCACCGTGATGGATGCCGCGACCGGTTCCAAGCCGCCCGCCCCGCGGTTAAACTCCAGGCTGGCCACCAGCGCCGCCGCGCCGCCGCCCAGGCCGTTGAAGAGCGCCACCATCTGCGGCATCGCGGTCATCTTTACCATATATGCGCCGACGGCTCCCGCAATCAATCCCAACACGATGGCGATCACGATCAGCGTGTAATTGAACGACCAGCCTTGCGTCCAGACCGATTCGCCAGTCCCCTTGTGCAGCGCGAAGAAGGCGATAATCATGCCCGCCGCCGCAATCAGATTCCCGTATCGCGCCGTCTTGGGCGAACTCAGGAATTTGATGCCGATGATGAACAGGACGGCGACCCCGATGAAAATGAGAGCGACGAGGTTCATGGTTATTTCTTCTTCTTGAACATTTGCAACATGCGGTCCGTGACCATGAAACCGCCAAAAACATTCGCTGATCCAAAAATCACCGCCACAAATCCCAGCGCCTCTTCCAGTCGCGTCCCCGCGTCCGCCAGCACCAGGATGCCGCCAAATAATATGATCCCGTGAATCGCGTTGGTGCCGGACATCAACGGAGTGTGCAGCATCGAAGGCACCTTCGAGATGACTTCAAATCCCACAAAAATCGCGAGAATGAATATAAAGAGTATGTTGGGGTCCATAAATTAACTGGGTTTGGCGATGAGTTTTTCGTTCACAATTTTTCCGCCGTGCGTCACCAGGCAGCCTTTGATGATTTCGTCGTCCAGCTTCAGGACAAACGTCTTTTCCTTCTTGTCCCAGAATTCCTCGATGAGAGCGACGAGGTTCGCGGCATAAACCTGGCTGGCGTGAAGCGGCACGCGCCCGGGGAGGTTGGCGATACCGATGATCTTCACCCCGTTGCGGTCCGTCACCTTGTCATAAACCACCCCTTCAACGTTGCCTCCGGTTTCCACCGCCAGATCTACCACCACGCTCCCCGGCTTCATCGCGTTGAGCATTTCCGCTGTCACCAATATGGGCGCCTTCCGCCCGAAAACTTGCGCGGCCGAAATCACCACGTCCGATTCCGAGCAGGTCTTCTTCATCGCCTCCCGCTGTTTTTGAATCTGCTCTTCCGTCAGCGCCTTCGCGTAACCTTCCTTCGTCTGGCCCGTCTCGCCAATGTCAATCTTCAGAAACTGCGCGCCGAGCGATTTCACCTGCTCTTCCACCACCGGGCGCGTGTCGTAAGCGGTCACTTTGGCGCCCAGGCGCTTGGCCGTGGCGATCGCCTGCAATCCCGCTACACCCACGCCGATGATGAACACCTTCGCCGGCAATATCGTCCCCGCCGCCGTCGTCATCATCGGAAAAATCTTGTTGGAATAACGCGCCGCGAGTATCACCGCCTCATATCCCCCCAGGTTCGCCTGCGATGACAGCACGTCCATTTTCTGCGCCCGCGTCGTCCGTGGGATGAATTCCATGCTGATCGCGCTGACGCCGCGTTCGGCAAATTTTTGCACCAGCTCCTTCTCGTTGAATGGATCCAGCAGGCTCGCGTGGATCGCCCCGGCCTTGAGCAGCGCAATGTCGTCCGCCGCGGGCTTGCGCAGCCGCAGGACGATGTCGCCGGTGCCGAGCAGCCCCTTCCGATCGTTGGAAATCGTCGCGCCGGCTTTGGTGTAGGCGTCGTCGGGAAACCCGGCTGCGATGCCCAGACCCGCCTCGACCTCGACCTGTGCGCCGAGCTTCACCAGCTTGGCGGCGCCGTCCGGCGTCAATGGGGCGCGGCTCTCGCCCGGATGCGTTTCTTTCAGAACTGTAATTTTCATTGTTCGAAAATTGTCCGCGCAGCATATCAGAAGGCTTTAGCTGCTAAAGTCGTTAGTTGTCATTCTTTAGCCAAAAATTGGCCAATTGCAAATTATAAATCCTG